>NZ_BCPP01000157.1:0-9578 GCF_016586125.1 Burkholderia sp. E168m23 | reverse complement strand
TTGTGCAGGCGGGCGTTGTACAGGCTCCACAGTTCCGGGCGCTGCGCCTTCGGGTCCCACTGGCCGAATTCGTCGCGGAACGAGAAGATCCGCTCCTTCGCGCGGGCCTTCTCTTCGTCGCGGCGCGCGCCGCCGATCAGCGCCGTGTAGCCGTGCTGTTCGATCGTCTCGAGCAGCGTGACGGCCTGCGCGGCGTTGCGCGAATCGGTCTCGCGGCGCAGCACGACCGTGCCGCGCTTGATCGAATCCTCGACGTGACCGACCACCAGCTCGGCGCCGAGCTCTTGCGCACGGCGGTCGCGGAAGTCGATCACTTCCTCGTAGTTGTGGCCCGTGTCGATGTGCACGAGCGGGAACGGCAGCGTCGTCTTGCGGTTCGCGCCGAGGCCGAACGCCTTCAGCGCCAGATGCAGCACGACGACCGAATCCTTGCCGCCCGAGAACAACAGCGCCGGCTTGCTGCATTCCGCAACCAGTTCGCGCAGGATGTGGATCGACTCGGCTTCGAGCCAGTCGAGGTGGCCCATGCGGCTGTCGGCGCCGGTGGGCGGGGCAAAGGCGGATTGCTCGAGCGTCGTGCTCATGATTTCAGTCCTTCTCTTCTGGGTTCGTGCCGCCCGCTGTCGCAGGCGGCGCAATATTCAGTTTCTTATCGGGCGTTCAGTGCGCGGCGCCGGCTTCGGCATCCGCGGGAATCGGCGTGATCGTGATGTGCAGCCCGCATTCCTTCGTGTCGCGCGACTCCCACCACCAGCGGCCCGCGCGGCTGTCCTCGCCGGGACGGATCGCGCGCGTGCACGGCTCGCAGCCGATGCTCGGATAGCCGCGCGCATGCAGCGGGTTGACCGGCACGTCAAACGCCTTAAGGTACGCCCACACGTCGGCTTCCGTCCAGTCGGCGAGCGGGTTGTACTTCGCGATCCCGCGCGCTTCGTCCTGTTCTTCCTCGTGCAGCTCCGCGCGCGTGACCGACTGCTCGCGGCGCTGGCCCGTCACCCACGCGCCGACGTCGGCCAGCGCGCGGTTCAGCGGCTCGACCTTGCGGATGTGGCAGCACGACTTGCGCAGCTCGACGCTCTCGTAGAACGCGTTCAGGCCGTGCTCGGCGACATACTGGTCGACCGCGTCCTGCCGCGGGTGGAACTGCTCGATCTCGTAGCCGTAGCGCTCGCGCACGCGGTCGATCATGCCGAGCGTCTCCGCGTGCAGGCGGCCCGTGTTCAGCGAGAAGATGCCGATCGACACGCCCTTCGACAGGATCGCGTGCGTGAGCAGCATGTCTTCCGCGGCGAGGCTGCTCGCGAACTTCACCTTGTCGTGACGCTCGCCGATCTGCGCGAGCAGCGCGTCGAGGCGCTCGACCTTGGCGGCGAGTTCCGGCGTCAGCGCGGGGGCGGTCGCGGTGCTCATGCGCTCACCTTGGCGGCAGCCGCCTCGCGGCGGCGGAACAGCGGCGCCGGCTCGTCGAACGCGCCCTGGTAACGCTGCGTGAATTCCGTGAACGCATTCAGCGCGTCGTGGATGTCCTTGTCGGCACGCACCGCGAACGCGTCGAAGCCGCAACGCGACATGTACAGCAACTGGTCGCGCAGCACGTCGCCGATCGCGCGCAGCTCGCCGGTCCAGCCATGACGCTCGCGCAGCAGGCGCGCGATGCTGTAGCCGCGGCCGTCCGCGAAGCGCGGGAAGTCGACGGCGATCAGCGAGATCGCGCCGAAGTCGGCCACGAGATTGGCCGGTTCGCTGTCCGGCGCGAGCCACACGCCGAGTTCGTCCTTCGTCTTCGCGGCGACGAGCGCCGCGCGCCCGGCCTGCCACAACGCGAACGGCACCAGCACCTTGCCGGCCGGCAATGCGTCGACCGCGGGCAGCGTACCGTCTTCCGCCGCGCGTACGACCTGCCATGCGTCGTCGATCACTGCGCGGTTCTTGATAATCGAAGCCATCTGCAAATTCCCTCTACCCGGTTGATTACGCGTTCACTGCCTGGCGCGCCGCATACACGCGCTCCTTGAACGGCGCGATGCCGATGCGATCATACGTGTCGATGAAGCGCTCGCCGTCGATGCGCGCCTCGACGAACGTATCGATCAGCTTCGCGATCACGTCGGGCACTTCTTCCGCCGAGAACGACGGCCCGATCACGCGGCCGAGACGCGCGCCGTTGCGGCCCGTGCCCTGCTCGCCGCCGAGCGACACCTGGTACCACTCGGCGCCGTCCTTGTCGACGCCCAAGATGCCGATGTTGCCGACGTGGTGGTGACCGCACGAGTTCATGCAACCGGAAATGTTCAGCGACAGGTCGCCGAGGTCGTACACGTAGTCCAGATCGTCGAAACGCTGCTGGATCGCCAGCGCGATCGGGATCGACTTCGCGTTCGCGAGCGAGCAGAAGTCGCCGCCCGGGCACGCGATGATGTCGGTCAGCAGGCCGACGTTCGGCGTCGCGAAACCGGCCGCCTTCGCCTTTTCCCACAGCGCGAACAGGTCGCGCTTCTTCACGTTCGCGAGAATCAGGTTCTGCTCGTGCGACACGCGCAGCTCGCCCAACGAATACGCGTCCGCCCAGTCGGCGACCAGATCCATCTGCGCGTCGGTCGCGTCGCCCGGGGCCACGCGGTGGTCCTTCAGCGACAGCGTGACGGCCGCATAGCCCGGCACCTTGTGCGGCGCGACGTTACGCTCGACCCAGCGCGCGAACGCCTTGTTCTCGAGCAGGTGCTGTTCGAACGACGCGTCGGTGTCGGCCAGCTTCTCGTAGACGGGCGGCTGGAAGTACTGCGACACGCGGTCGATTTCGGCCTGCGTGAGCGTCGACGGGCCGTCCTTCAGGTGCTGCCATTCTTCCTCGACCTGCTGCGCGAACTTCGCCGGCGACAGCGCCTTCACGAGGATCTTGATGCGCGCCTTGTACAGGTTGTCGCGGCGGCCGTAACGGTTGTACACGCGCAGCACGGCTTCGCAGTACGTGAGCAGGTGCTGCCACGGCAGGTCTTCCTTGATCACCGCGCCGACGATCGGCGTACGGCCGAGGCCGCCGCCCGCGAGGATGCTCGCGACCACCTCGCCCTGCGCGTTCTTCTTCAGGTACACGCCGAGGTCGTGGATCTGCACGGCCGCGCGGTCACGCTTCGAGCCCGACACCGCGATCTTGAACTTGCGCGGCAGCCACGCGAATTCGGGGTGGAACGTCGACCACTGGCGCAGGATCTCGGCCCACGGACGCGGATCGATCTCCTCGTCCTGCGCGACGCCGGCGAACTGGTCGGCCGTGATGTTGCGGATGCAGTTGCCCGACGTCTGGATGCCATGCATCTGCACCGACGCGAGCTTCGCGAGGATTTCGGGTGTGTCTTCCAGCTCGATCCAGTTGAACTGGATGTTCGAGCGGGTCGAGAAATGGCCGTAGCCGCGGTCGTGTTCGCGGGCGATGCGCGCCAGCATCCGGAGCTGGTCGCTGCGCAGGTTGCCGTACGGAATCGCGATGCGGTGCATGTACGCGTGGCGCTGCATGTACAGGCCGTTCTGCAGACGCAGCGGACGGAATTCGTCTTCGCTCAACTCGCCCGACAGCCGGCGGCGCACCTGATCGCGGTACTGCGCGACTCGCTCGTCGACGATCGTCTGGTCGTATTGGTCGTACTGATACATTCGGGGACCCCAGGGTTTTCGTGGTGACTGCGCGACGTCCTAGCCACGTCGCGCCCGAATCTCCGTTCCGTCGTCACCGCCGCCAACCGCTGCCGGCTGGATTGCTAATGACGAAAACAGATATCCATATTTGAAAAACTCCGGTGAATCGTAATAAACTCGCCTTATATTTCAAACGACTAAAAAATTCTGTTGATATGCGGAAGGGTTATAAATGAACCTGCACCAATTTCGCTTCGTGCGCGAGGCCGTCCGGCAGAATTTCAACCTCACCGAGGCCGCCAAGGCGCTCTACACGTCGCAACCGGGGGTATCGAAGGCGATCATCGAGCTCGAGGACGAGCTGGGCGTCGAGATCTTCACGCGGCACGGCAAGCGCGTGCGCTCACTCACCGAGCCGGGCCGGATCATCCTCGCGTCGGTCGAGCGGATTCTCCAGGAAGTGGAAAGCCTTAAAAGGGTCGGGAAGGATTATGCAGCGCAGGACCAGGGCAACCTGACCATCGCGGCGACCCACACGCAGGCCCGCTACTCGCTGCCGGCCGCGATCGCCGAGTTCAAGAAGCGCTTCCCGAAGGTGCACCTGTCGATCCTGCAAGGCAGTCCGACGCAGGTGGCCGAGATGGTGATCCACGACCAGGCCGATCTCGCGATCGCGACCGAGGCGATCTCCGACTACAAGGAGCTCGTGTCGCTGCCCTGCTTCCAGTGGCATCACGCGGCCGTCGTGCCGGCCGACCACCCGCTGCTCGAACGCAAGCCGGTCACGCTCGACGATCTCGCTCAATACCCGCTGATCACCTACGACGATGCGTTCGCCGGCCGCAAGAAGATCAACCATGCGTTCGCGCTGCGCGGGCTGTCGCCGGACATCGTGCTCGAGGCGATCGACGCCGACGTGATCAAGACCTATGTCGAACTCGGCCTCGGCGTCGGCATCATGGCCGACATTGCGTTCAATCCCGAGCGCGATCGCGGCCTGCGGCTGATCCCGGTCGGCCACCTGTTCGGCAGCAACGTGACGCGCGTCGCGCTCAAGCAGGGCGCCTACCTGCGCAGCTATGTGTATACGCTGGTCGAACTGCTGTCGCCCACGCTGAACCGCAAGCTGATCGAGCAGGCGCTCAAGGGCGAAGCCGAATCGTACGAGCTTTGACGGACAGGTATGAACACGGGGGCGCACATTGCGCCCCTTTTCGTTGCCCGACGGAGATGGAGATTCCCGCATGACGCTTCCCGCCCTGTTGCGACGTCCCACCCTGTTGCGCCGCACCCGCCGCGCCGCCGGCGCCGCCCTCGTGCTGGCCTGCGCGGCCGCGCATGCCGACCTGAAGGTCGGCGTCGACCTGTCGTCGACCGGCCCGGCCGCCGCGATCGGCATCACGAGCAAGAACGCGATCCTGATGTGGCCGAAGACGATCGCCGGGCAACCCGTGCAGGTCACGGTGCTCGACGACGCGTCCGACCCGGGCGCGGCGGTACGCAACATCCGCAAGCTGGTCGACGAGGATCACGTCGACGTCGTGGTCGGCCCGAACATCACGCCGGCCGCGCTCGCGGCGCTCGACGCAGTGGCGGCCGCGCAGACGCCGATGATCACGCTGGTCGGCTCGGGCTCGATCGTCGAGCCGCAGGAGGGCGCGCGGACCTGGGCATTCAAGATGGCGCAGAGCGACCGCGCGATGGCCGACGTGATGACCCGCTACATGGCCAACCACGGCGTGAAGACGGTCGGCTTCATCGGCTTCGCGGACAGCTACGGCGACAGCTGGCTCAACGAATTCACGCGCTTCGCGGACCTGCGCAAGATCCGCGTGATCGCGACCGAGCGCTTCAACCGCACCGACGCGAGCGTCACCGGCCAGGCGCTGAAACTGATCGCGGCGAAGCCGGACGCGATCCTGATCGCGGGCGCCGGTACGCCGACCGTGCTGCCGCAGCGCACGCTGATCGAGCGCGGCTACAAGGGCCCGATCTACCAGACGCACGGGATCGCGACGCCGGAATTCATCAAGCTCGGCGGCAAGGACGTGGACGGGACGCTGTTTCCGACCCAGCCGGTGGTCGTCGCCCGCACGCTGCCGGCCGACCACCCGGCCCGCCAGGCCGCGCTCGCGTTCGTCGACGCGTACGAGGCGAAATACGGCGCCGGCACGGTCACGCAGTTCGCGGGCGATGCGGCGGGCGTGTACCCGCGCCTCGCCGATGCGGTCGGCCGCGCGCTGAAAGCGGCGCAACCCGGCACGCCCGCGTTCCGCGCGGCGCTGCGCCGCGAGCTCGAACGCGCGCACGAGCTCGTCGTGCCGAACGGCGTCGTCAATACCAGCGACAAGGATCACGTGGGGCTCGACCAGCGCGCGAGCGTGATGGGGATCGTGAAGCAGGGCCGGTTCGTGTACCTGAGCCAGTAGCAGAAGCAGCCGGTCGCCGGGCTGCTTGCCCGGTGCCCGGTTTTCCGCCATAATTCGCGTTTCGCCGCGCACAATCTGCATCGGGCGCGCGGCCAGGATCAAGCCCAGGTGGTGAAATTGGTAGACGCAGGGGACTCAAAATCCCCCGCCGCAAGGCGTGCCGGTTCGATTCCGGCCCTGGGCACCAGAATTTCGCAGCGTTATGCGCTGCCACTGTCGAAAGCGCTGCCACTGTCGAAACCCGCGCAAGCTCGCCGCTTCGCGGGTTTTTTGTTGTTGCGCCCGCATTCGCCGCAACAGGTGGCCCGCTCCGGTAGTCCAAGCATCAGGGAATGCCGACCATGGAGGCCGCCCATGTCCATGCGCGCGATTGCATGCCGGACCTGCCGCGGCGTGCTGGCGCTCGTGCTCGGCGGGTGCGACGTGCTGAGCGCGCCGCCCGTACCCGACTGGCCCGGCACGCATGCGCCCTATCCGTTCCCGGACAACATTCCGCATCGCACCGAATGACCCGACGGCCGCCGTTCGCTCGGCAGACTCAGGCCATCAACTCGCGGACGAAGTCGAGAAACACCCTAACCTTGGCCGAAACGAGATTCGACGCGTGGTGATACGCATAAAGCGGAAAAGTCTCGTCGGCCCACTCGGGCAACAACTGCGCCAACCGCCCGTCGGCGAGGATCTCCCGCGCATAGAGCTCCAGCAGTTGCGCGATGCCGACACCGCCCAGGCAAGCGCCGAGCAGCCCGCCCGTATCGTTGACGGTCAACCTGCCGGCGACGTCGACCGGCACCACTTCCTTGCCGCGATGAAACTCCCATTCGTACGGTCGCCCCGTCACCGGATCGCGGATCAGCACGCAACGATGCCCGTCCGCGAGATCGCGCGGATGACGCGGTTCGCCATGACGCGCGACGTAGGCCGCCGATGCGCAGGTCAGCACACGCGTCTCGAGCAGCAGTCGCGCCCGATATGACGACGGCTCCGGGATACCGAAGCGCACGGCCACGTCGAAACCGTCGGCGACGAGGTCGCCCATCCGGTCCCGCACGCTGATCTCGACCGACAGATCGGGAAAGCGGTCGAGAAATTCCGCCATCCGCGGCGCCAGCACGTAGTGGCCGAACGTGCCGTCCACGTTGACCCGCAGCCGCCCCCTCACGCGCGCCTTCGACTGGCCGGCGTCGAGCGCCGCCTCCTCGATGCCGGCCAGCAGCGGCGCGACCGCCTCGTAAAAGCGTCGCCCTTCGTCGGTCAACGTGATCGCGCGGGCCGTCCGGTTGAAGATCCGGATGCCGACCCGCTCTTCCAGCCGGGCAACGGCGCGGCTCACCGCCGGTTGAGTCAGCCCCATCGCCTCGCCCGCCCGCGCGAAGGTGCCGGCCTCTATCACCGCGGAGAGCACACCGATACCGCTGAGCAGCCTGCTGTCGAATCCCATGAGACATACTTTCAGTCATTCATCGACTGATCATTATTCATTATTTTTATTGATCGCGGAAGCCTACAGTTGTCCTGTCGCCGGATCGAACGGCATTCATCCAGTCATCAGGAGCAGGACATGAGCACATCGGAACAGGTCGCCGTCGTCACGGGTTCGTCGCGCGGCATCGGCGCGGAAATCGCCCGCCAACTCGCCCGGGACGGCTTCCGGGTCGTCGTCAACTATGCCGGGAGCGCCGGCCCGGCCCGCGAAGTGGTCGACGCGATCGTCGCCGACGGCGGCCATGCGATCGCGGTGCAGGCGAACGTCGCCGACCCGGCGGCCGTGGCCGCGCTGTTCGACGCCGCGCAACACGCATTCGGCGGTCTGGATGTGGTGGTCAATTCCGCGGGCGTGATGAAGCTCGCGACCATCGCCGACTGCGACGATGCGCTGTTCGACGAAACGCTCGCCATCAACGTGAAAGGCACCTTCAACGTCTGCCGCGAAGCGGCCAGGCGGGTGCGCGACGGCGGATGCATCATCAACCTGTCGACCAGCGTGATCGGCATGCGCATGCCGACTTACGGCGTGTACGTCGCCAGCAAGGCGGCGGTCGAAAGCCTCACGCAGGTGCTTGCGCAGGAAATGCGCGGGCGCGGCATCCGCGTGAATGCCGTCGCGCCCGGGCCGGTCGCGACCGAGCTGTTCCTGCAGGGCAAGAGCCCGGAACTCGTCGAGCGGCTCGCGAAGCTGAACCCGCTCGAGCGGCTCGGCCAGCCCGACGACATCGCGCGCGTCGTCGCGTTCCTCGCCGGCCCGAACGGCGCGTGGATCAACGGCCAGATCCTGCGCGCCAACGGCGGCATGTGCTGACGCCCCCTCGCCGCCACCTCATCTTTCTGCCAGGAGATCGCTCATGAAGGAAGTCGTCCTCGTCACCGGCGCGTCCAGCGGCTTCGGCTTGCTGACGGTCCAGGCGCTCGCGCGCGCCGGTCACACGGTCTATGCATCGATGCGCGAGCGCGCCGGGCGCAACGCGCCGCGCGCCGCCGCCGTCGCGGCCTATGCGCAGGAACACGGCGTCGACCTGCGCAGCCTCGAACTCGACGTCGGCGACGACGCATCGGTCGACGCCGCCATCGAGCGCGTGATCACCGACAACGGCCGTCTGGACGTCGTCGTCCACAACGCCGGCCACATGGTGTTCGGGCCGGCCGAAGCCTTCACGCCGGAGCAGCTTGCGCAGCTCTACGACGTCAACGTCGTGTCGACCCAGCGCGTGAACCGCGCGGCGCTGCCGCACCTGCGCCGCCAGGGCCGCGGCCTGCTCGTGTGGGTGTCGTCCTCGTCGGCGCGCGGCGGCACCCCGCCGTTCCTCGCCCCCTACTTCGCCGCGAAAGCCGCGATGGACTCGCTCGCGGTGTCCTACGCCGCCGAACTCGCCCGCTGGGGCATCGAAACGTCGATCGTCGTGCCGGGCGCGTTCACCCGAGGCACGAATCACTTCCTCCATGCGGGCAAGCCGGCCGATACCGCCGTGCAGGCTGCGTACGACAGCGGGCCGTACGCGGGCGTCGCCGATCAGGCGTTGACGGGCCTCGCCGCGCTCGAACCGGCGGACGCCGACGCCGGCGCCGTCGCCACGGCGATTGCCGAGCTCGTCGCGGCGCCGGCCGGCAAGCGCCCCTACCGCGTGTTCGTCGACCCGTCGCAGGACGGCGCCGAGGAAGTGTTCCGTGTCGGCGATCGCATCCGCCGCGAGATGTTCCGGAACATCGGGCTCGCCGATCTGCTCGCGCCGCGTGTCGACGGCTGATTTCTTCGCGCGCCGGGCCGGCCGGCGCGCGTCAATCCCGCTCGCAGAAGCCGAGAATCGCGTCAGCGACCGCCGTCGCGGATTCGCGCTGCGGGAAGTGCCCGATGCCGTCGAGCACCTGCCGCTCGTAGCGCCCGGCGAAGAACCGCTCGCGCCCGACCGAGCTGTCCGGATGATTGCAGGTGTCCGCGCCGCCGTGCAGCACGAGCGTCGGTACCGTCAGCACGGGCGCCGGGTTCAGCCGCGCGTCGTCGTCGGCATAAGCCGGCGTGCC
>NZ_BCPP01000156.1:0-9683 GCF_016586125.1 Burkholderia sp. E168m23 | reverse complement strand
GTCGCGCCGGTGAAGATCCGCGCGGCCGTGCCGGCCGCAAGCGGTTGCGCCGGATGGCCGGCCGGGATGCGCTGCGAAACCGGCAACCGTCGATCGCCGTGCAACAAATCGGCGACGCGCACCGCATAGCCGTCCATCGCGCTGGTATGCATCGGCGGCACGTCGAGCGGCGAGCTCACGTCGGCCGCCAGCACGCGGCCGAGCGCGTCGAGCGTGGCGACGGTTTCGGCGCCGGGCAGCGGCTTCGCGGCGTCGAGCAGCGCGGCGAGCGCCTCGGCGGTCGACAGCATCGGCGCGCGCGGCGCCGCGGGATTCGGGTTCGACATCGATGGAATCGGGGATCGTTGGAATCAATACGTCATTGTAGCGACGCCGTCACGCGGACGCGCGATATGGCGAACATGCGAAGACTGTAATCGGCGCGAACGCACGGGTCTGGCACTTGTTTCGCGCGACGGACGATGGCCGCGTGCCAAACCTGAGTACCAAACGAAACGGCCGGAACCCCGATCCGTTCGACGAATCGGCATTCCGGCCGTCCTGCGCCGCCGGGCCCGCGGGCCCGGCCGTGCGTCATGCGCCCGTATGGGCGGCGATGAAGTCCTTCACCTGCTGCGCGTCGGCCTTCACGACCTCGAAGCGCTGCGGCAGCGCCTCGAGCCCGTCGAAGGCGGCCGGCCGCTCGGCTTCGCGATCGAGCGCTTCGCGGATCGTCTCGCCGAACTTGATCGGCTGCGCCGTCTCGAGCACGACCATCGGCACGCCGGCCTCCAGATGCTCGCGCGCGACCTTCACGCCGTCGGCCGTATGCGTATCGATCATCGTGTCGTAGCGCGAGAACACGTCGCGGATCGTCGCGATGCGGTCGGTGTGGCTGCTGCGGCCCGACACGAAACCGAATTCGGCCACGCGCGCGAAATCGCCGCTCGCCGCGAGATCGAAGCCGCCCTTCTCCTCGACGTCGCGGAACAGTTGCATCACGCGCGCCGGATCGCGGCCGAGCAGGTCGAACACGAAGCGCTCGAAGTTCGATGCCTTCGAGATGTCCATGCTCGGGCTGCTCGTGTGATAGGTGTGCTCGGCGCTGCGCACGCGATACGCGCCGGTGCGGAAGAATTCGTCGAGCACGTCGTTCTCGTTGGTCGCGACCACCAGCTTCGCGATCGGCAGCCCCATCATCCGCGCGATGTGGCCCGCGCAGACGTTGCCGAAGTTGCCCGACGGCACCGTGAACGACACGCGCTCGTCGTTCGACCGCGTCGCCGCGAAATAGCCCTTGAAGTAGTACACGACCTGCGCGACGACGCGCGCCCAGTTGATCGAGTTGACGGTGCCGATCTTCTGCTGCGCCTTGAACGCGTGATCGTTCGACACGGCCTTCACGATGTCCTGGCAGTCGTCGAACACGCCTTCGACCGCGAGGTTGAAGATGTTCGGGTCCTGCAGGCTGAACATCTGCGCCGTCTGGAACGCGCTCATCTTCTTGTGCGGCGACAGCATGAACACGCGCACGCCGGCCTTGCCGCGCATCGCGTATTCGGCCGCGCTGCCGGTGTCGCCCGACGTCGCGCCGAGGATGTTCAGCGCTTCGCCGTGCTTCGCGAGCGTGTACTCGAACAGGTTGCCGAGCAACTGCATCGCCATGTCCTTGAACGCGAGCGTCGGGCCGTTCGACAGTTCGAGCAGCGACAGCGCCGTGCCGTGCTCGGTGCCGAGCGTCTTCAGCGGCGTGATGTCGGATGCGTTCTCGCCGTGGCGCGTGTTGCTGTACACGGCAGCCGTGTAGGTACGGCGCGTGATCGCGCGCAGGTCGTCGGCCGGCACGTCGTCGCAGAACTTCGACAGGATCTCGAACGCGAGATCCGCGTACGACAGCGTGCGCCAGCGCGCGAGCTCGTCGGCGGACACCTTCGGATACTCGGCCGGCAGGTAGAGGCCGCCGTCCTTCGCGAGACCGCCGAGCAGGATGTCGGAGAACGTATGGCGCTCGCCGATGCCGGCGCCGCGCGTGGAGATGTAGTTCATGTCGTCAGCCTCAGTTCAGCGCTTCCATGCGCAGCTTCGTTACCTTCGAGACCACCGTCGCCAGGCTCTCGATCTGCGCGATCGCCGCGTTGACGTTTTTCTCGACCGTCTCGTGCGTGATCAGGATGATGTCGGTCTCGCCGTTCGCGCCGTCGATCTGCTCCGACTCCTTCTGCAGCAGCGCGTCGATCGAGATGCCCGATTCGGCGAGGATGCGCGTGATCGCGGCGAGCACGCCGGTCTGGTCGGCCACGCGCAGGCGCAGGTAGTAGCCGCTCGTCACTTCCTCGATCGGCAAAATCGGCGTGTTCGACAGGCTGTCCGGCTGGAATGCGAGGTGCGGCACGCGATGCTCGGGATCGGCCGTGTGCAGGCGCGTGACGTCGACCAGATCCGCGACGACGGCCGACGCGGTCGGCTCCGCGCCCGCGCCCTTGCCGTAGTACAGCGTCGTGCCGACTGCATCGCCGTGCACGACGACCGCGTTCATCGCGCCCTCGACGTTCGCGAGCAGGCGCTTTTCCGGGATCAGCGTCGGGTGCACGCGCAGCTCGATGCCGTTGGCGGCGCGGCGCGCGATGCCGAGCAGCTTGATCCGGTAGCCGAGTTCTTCCGCATAGCGGATGTCGGTCGCGTCGAGCTTGCTGATGCCCTCGACGTACGCGCGGTCGAACTGCACCGGCACGCCGAACGCGATCGCGCTCATGATCGTCGCCTTGTGCGCGGCGTCGACGCCTTCGATGTCGAAGGTCGGATCGGCTTCCGCGTAGCCGAGCTCCTGCGCGGCCTTCAGCGCGGTCGCGAAGTCGAGCCCGCGGTCGCGCATTTCCGACAGGATGTAGTTCGTCGTGCCGTTGATGATGCCGGCGATGTACTGGATGCGGTTCGCGGTCAGGCCTTCGCGCAGCGCCTTGATGATCGGGATGCCACCGGCGACGGCCGCCTCGAACGCGACCATCACGCCCTTCTCGCGCGCGGCTTCGAAGATCTCGGTGCCGTGCACCGCGAGCAGCGCCTTGTTCGCCGTCACGACGTGCTTGCCGTTCGCGATCGCGCGCAGCACGAGCTCGCGCGCGATGCCCGTGCCGCCGATCATCTCGGCGATGATCGCGATCGACGGATCGTCGACGACCGCATTGAAATCATCGGTGATCTGCGCGGTGCCGGCGTTGCCGCCGAGCGCGGCCTGCGCCTTGGCGGGGTTGCGCACGGCAATGCGCGCGACCTCGATGCCGCGCCCCGCGCGTCGTTTGATTTCTTCCTGGTTGCGGTGCAACACCGTGAAGGTGCCGCTGCCGACGGTGCCGAAGCCCAACAGGCCAACTTTGATCGGTTCCATGCTGCGTGTGATCGATGAGTAAGAAGTAGTGAGTTCCGTGTGGCCCTGCCCGCTCAGACCGAATGGCGCTTGCGGTAGCCGTCGAGGAAGCGTGCGATCCGGTTGATCGAATCGGCCAGGTCGTCGAGGTTCGGCAGGAAGACCACGCGGAAGTGGTCCGGCGTCGCCCAGTTGAAACCCGTGCCCTGTACGAGCAGCACGCGCTCCTCGAGCAACAGGTCGAGAATGAACTGCTGGTCGTTCTGGATCGGGTAGAGCTTCGGGTCGAGGCGCGGGAACATGTACAGCGCGGCCTGCGGCTTCACGCAGGTCACGCCCGGGATCGACGTCAGCATGTCATACGCGAGTTCGCGTTGCTTGTACAGGCGCCCGTTCGGCACGATCAGCTCGTTGATGCTCTGGTAGCCGCCGAGCGCCGTCTGGATCGCGAACTGGCCGGGCACGTTCGCGCACAGGCGCATCGACGACAGGATGCCGAGCCCTTCGAGGTAGTCCTTCGCGCGCCGGCGGTTGTCGCCGCCGAGGCCCGACACGGCCATCCAGCCCGCACGATAGCCGCACGAGCGATAGCTCTTCGACAGGCTGTTGAACGTGACGGTGATCACGTCCTCGGACAGCGAACCCAGCGCCGTGTGCTCGAGGCCGTCGTAGACGATCTTGTCGTAGACCTCGTCGGCGAACACGATCAGCCCGTGCTCGCGCGCGATCTCGAGCAGTTCGAGCAGCAATTCGTCGGAATAAAGCGCGCCGGTCGGATTGTTCGGGTTGATCACGACGATCGCCTTCGTGTTCGGCGTGATCTTGCTGCGGATGTCGTCGAGATCGGGCATCCACGCGTTCTGCTCGTCGCACACGTAGTGCACGGGCGTGCCGCCCGACAGGCTCACGGCCGCCGTCCACAGCGGGTAGTCGGGCGCGGGCAGCAGCACTTCGTCGCCGTCGTTCAGCAGCGCCTGGGTCGCCATCACGATCAGCTCGGACGCGCCGTTGCCGATGTAGATGTCGTCGAGGCCGACGCCGACGACGCCCTTTTCCTGCGTGTAGTGCATCACCGCCTTGCGCGCCGAGAACACGCCCTTCGAATCCGAATAGCCGGACGACGCCGGCAGGTTGCGGATCATGTCCTGGATGATCTCGTCGGGCGCGTCGAAACCGAACGGCGCGAGGTTGCCGATGTTCAGCTTGATGATGCGGTGGCCTTCTTCCTCGAGGCGCTTCGCGTGCTCGAGCACCGGGCCACGGATGTCGTAGCAGACGTTGAGCAGCTTGTTCGACTTCTGAATCGGTTTCACGACGACACGGTTCCTGGGTTGGCCTTGCGGCCGGGGGGACGGGATCAAAACTGGAAAGCGGCCGGTCTGTGCGCGCTGTCTAGACTGGGAAAAAGCGGCGGTCGGACGCGGCTTGTGGCGACGCACGACGCAAGTGGCGCCCGGGGGCGACCAAAAAGTTATAATTTAGCGGATTTTGGCCGACTTTCGCAATGCACCATAGCCGCGCCGGGCCCGCGCCGTCGGGCGTCCGCGCGTGCCCCGGCGCGCGAAACCGGCCAGCGGGGCCCCTGCGGCCCGGCCCATCCATTCCCCTACGGAACCGCGGAATACCGATTTGAAACTGCACCAGGACACGAGCGGCGCGCTCAACACCGTCACCGGCTACGGCCCCGATTATGTCGACGTCAATCTCGAACGCCATGAAACGAGCGTCATCGTGCTGCCCGGCGCGCCGGTCCAGGCCTGGCCCGTGTCGTCGTTCGACGCGCTCGCGCCCGAGCATTTCGCGATGCTGCTCGACCCGACGCCCGAACTCGTGATCTTCGGCAGCGGCGCGCGGCTGCGCTTTCCGCACCCGCGCCTCGTCGCGGCGCTCACCGCGAAGCGGATCGGCGTCGAGACGATGGATTTCCAGGCCGCCTGCCGCACCTACAACATCCTGATGGCCGAGGGCCGCAAAGTCGCCGCCGCGCTCTTAATTGAACGTTAATCCCCGATGCGGTAAAACTCGGGCCGGCGCAGCGGGTCGATCCCCCGATCGGCCCGGCCAGGCCGCCCGCCCCGGCGCTGCCCGCCGGCGGCCCCGTCACAACAACCAACAGGCTGAAAACCCATGAACGATACGCCGTCGAGGCTACCGCTCAATCGCATCACGCTCGTCCTCCTGCTCGTCGCGCTCGCGATCGTCTGGTTCGCGCCACTCGGGCTGCGCCACCTGATCCCGAGCGACGAAGGCCGCTACGCGGAAATGGCGCGCGAGATGTTCGTCACCGGCGACTGGATCACGCCGCGCTACAACGGTTACAAGTACTTCGAGAAGCCGCCGCTGCAGACCTGGCTGAACGCGCTGACGTTCGCGTGGTTCGGTATCGGCGAATGGCAGGCGCGCCTCTACACGGCCGTCGCGAGCTTCGCCGGCGTGCTGCTCGTCGGCTACACCGGCGCGCGCCTGTTCAACCCGCTGTCGGGCTTCCTCGCGGCCGTCGTGCTCGCCAGCGCGCCGTACTGGAACCTGATGGGCCACTTCAACGCGCTCGACATGGGGCTCGCGTTCTGGATGGCGCTGTCGCTCTGCTCGCTGCTGCTCGCGCAGCGGCCCGGGCTGCGCCCGGCGGCGGTACGCGGCTGGATGTGGGCGTGCTGGGCCGCGATGGCGTTCGCGGTGCTGTCCAAGGGCCTCGTCGGGCTGATCCTGCCCGGCGCCGTGCTCGTGCTGTATACGCTGATCGCGCGCGACTGGGCGCTGTGGAAGCGCCTGTATCTCGTCAGCGGCCTCGTGATCTTCTTCGCGATCGTCACGCCGTGGTTCGTACTGGTCCAGCAGCGCAACCCCGAGTTCTTCAACTTCTTCTTCGTCGTCCAGCAGTTCCGCCGGTACCTGACCCCGGAACAGAACCGCCCGGGCCCGCTGTACTACTTCGTGCCCGTGCTGCTGGTCGGCTTCCTGCCGTGGCTGTCGGTCGCGTGGCAGAGCATCCGCCATGCGCTGCGCATGCCGCGCCAGCCGAACGGCTTCTCGCCGATGCTCGTGCTGCTGATCTGGAGCGCGTTCATCTTCCTGTTTTTCAGCGCGTCGCATTCGAAGCTGATCTCGTACGTGCTGCCGGTCGCGCCGGCGCTCGCGCTGATCATCGGCGCTTACCTGCCGCTGATGACGGCCGAGCGCTTCCGCCGCCACCTGCTCGGCTACCTCGTGTTCTTCGTCGCCGCGGCGTTCGGGATCATCTTCCTCGCGTACCAGGGCGACGCCCGCACGCCGAACGCGTTGTACCGGGCGTTCCAGATGTGGCTGTACGCCGGCCTCGCGGTCTCGGCCGCGCTGACGCTCGCGGCCGCCTGGCTGAACCGCCGCGCGGGCGTGGCCGCCGCGCTCGCGGCGTTCGGCGCCGCGTGGCTCGCGTTCGGCACGATCGGCGGTACCGGACACGACGAGTTCGGCCGCTACAGCTCGGGCGCGCTGCTCGCACCGGCCGTGCGCGCCGAGCTGGCGAAGCTGCCGCCCGATACGCCGTTCTACTCGATCGAAATGCTCGATCACACGTTCCCGTTCTACATGGGCCACACGACGATCATGGTCCAGCGCCAGGACGAGCTCGCGTTCGGGATCTCGGTCGAGCCGAACAAGTGGGTCCCGACCGTCGGCGAATGGATCACGCGCTGGAAGCAGGACACCCATGCGCTCGCGATCATGCCGCCCGGCCAGTACGACGCGCTGGTCAAGGAAGGCGTGCCGATGCGCGTGATCGCGCGCGACAACCGCCGCGTGATCGTCGAGAAACCGCAATCGTAAGGACGTCCCCCGCATGAACCCCGTTTCGTTCGTCTGCATCGTCACCGGCGTGATGCTCAACGCCTGTGCGCAACTTCTGCTGAAAGCCGGCGTCAACGCCGTTGGACACTTCGAATTCAGCCGTGCGAACATCCTCCCGGTCGGCCTGAAGATCGCGACCCAGCTGCCGATCATCGGCGGCCTCGGCTGCTATGTACTGAGCGTCGTGGTGTGGATCGTCGGGTTGTCGCGGGTCGACGTGTCGATCGCGTATCCGATGCTGTCGCTCGGCTACGTCGTCAACGCGTTCGCGGCGTGGTACCTGTTCGGCGAGGTGCTGTCGGTCCAGAAGCTCGTCGGCATCGGCATCATCCTGATCGGTGTGCTCGTGCTGGCGCGCAGCTGAGCGCGGCCCGCGCCGTTAAGCGTCCGCCTACAAAAAATCACGGTACGAATCCGCCAACCGGTGTTTAATGCCGGTTTCGGGCGGATCGCCCGACCCTTTTATTACACGCCATTACAGGCCCAACGCGTTCATGAGCCAGACTACCGCTCCGTTTCTGCCGTTCACCCGCCCCGAGATCGATGAGGAAACCATCCAGGGCGTCGTCGACGTGTTGCGCTCGGGCTGGATCACCACCGGCCCGCAGTGCCAGAAATTCGAGGCCGCGCTGTCCGAGTACTGCGGCGGCCGTCCGGTTCGCGCCTTCAATTCGGGCACCTGCACGCTCGAGATCGGCCTGCGCATCGCCGGCGTCGGCCCCGGCGACGAGGTGATCACGACGCCGGCGTCGTGGGTCTCGACCAGCAACGTGATCATCGAGACGGGCGCGACGCCCGTGTTCGCGGACATCGACCCCGTCACGCGCAACATCGACCTCGACAAGCTCGAGCAGGCGATCACGCCGCGCACCAAGGCGATCATCCCCGTGTTCCTGTCCGGCCTGCCGGTCGACATGGACCGCCTGTACGCGATCGCCCGCGCGCACAAGCTGCGCGTGATCGAGGATGCCGCGCAGGCGTTCGGCTCGACGTGGAACGGCAAGCGCATCGGCGCGATCGGCGACATCGTGTCGTTCAGCTTCCACGCGAACAAGAACCTGACGACGATCGAAGGCGGCGCGCTCGTGCTGAACAACGAGGACGAAGCGGCGCTCGCGCAGAAGTATCGGCTGCAGGGCATCACGCGCACCGGCTTCGACGGGATGGACTGCGACGTGCTCGGCGGCAAGTACAACCTGACCGACGTCGCCGCGCGCGTCGGCCTCGGCCAGTTGCCGCACATCGAGCGCTTCACCGCGCAGCGCCGCGCGCTCGCCCGTGCGTATTTCGCCGCGTTCGACGGCGGCGCGGCCGTGAAGCTGGGCCTCGGCCTGCCGGTCGCCGAATTCGAGAACGGCAACTGGCACATGTTCCTGGTCACGCTGCCGCTCGAGCGGCTGACGATCACGCGCGCCGAATTCATGGCGCAAATGAAGGAACGCGGCATCGGCACCGGCATCCACTACCCGGCGATCCATCTTTTCACGCTGTATCGTGCGCGCGGCTTCAAGGAGGGCATGTTCCCCCACGCCGAACGGTACGGCGCGTCGACCGTCACGCTGCCGCTGTTTACGCAGATGACGGAAGGCGACGTGCGTCGCGTGGTCGACGCCGTCAATCAGATTTGCGAACAATACGGAAAATAAGCGTACATGAGTCACCTTGAAGCACGCGCCGGGCATCCGGGCGCCGCGCATCTGGACGCCGGCCGGCCGGAAGTGTCGGTCATCATCCCCGTGTACAACGAGGAAGACGGCCTCGCCGCGCTGTTCGCGCGGCTGTATCCGGCGCTCGACGCACTCGACACGTCGTACGAAGTGATCCTGATCAACGACGGCAGCCGCGACCGCTCGGCCGCGATGCTCGCCGATCAGTTCCACGTACGGCCCGACACGACGCGCATCGTGCTGCTCAACGGCAACTACGGCCAGCACATGGCGATCCTCGCGGGCTTCGCGCAGTCGCGCGGCGAGATCGTCATCACGCTCGACGCCGACCTGCAGAACCCGCCCGAGGAAATCGGCAAGCTGATCGCGAAGATGCGCGAGGGCTACGACTACGTCGGCTCGATCCGCAAGCAGCGCCAGGACAGCCTGTGGCGGCGCAAGGCGTCGCAGATGATGAACCGGCTGCGCGAGCGCATCACGCGCATCAAGATGACCGACCAGGGCTGCATGCTGCGCGCGTACAGCCGCCGCATCATCGACACGATCAACGTGTGCGGTGAAGTCAACACATTCATCCCCGCGCTCGCGTACACGTTCGCGCAGAGGCCGACCGAAATCGAGGTCGCGCACGAGGAACGCTTCGCGGGCGAATCGAAATATTCGCTGTACAGCCTGATCCGGTTGAACTTCGACCTCGTGACGGGCTTCTCGGTCGTGCCGCTGCAGTGGCTGTCGTTCATCGGCGTGATCCTGTCGCTCGGCTCCGCCGCGCTGTTCGTGCTGCTGCTCGTGCGCCGCTTCATCGTCGGCGCGGAAGTGCAAGGCGTGTTCACGCTGTTCGCGATCAC
>NZ_BCPP01000155.1:0-9686 GCF_016586125.1 Burkholderia sp. E168m23 | reverse complement strand
AGCCCATCGCCCGTGCGTCGTGCGCGGACGCCGACACCTTCGCCATCGCCGCGTTCTCGAACGACTTCGTGACGAACTTCAGGATGTCGGTGGTCGCGTTCGCGGCCGTCGCGGCGTCCGCCGCGCGCAGCGCCGCTTCCTTCAGGCCGCCGCCGGCCGGCACGAGGCCGACGCCCACTTCGACGAGGCCGATGTAGCTCTCGACGTGCACGACGCGCTTCGCGCTGTGCAGCATCAGCTCGCACCCGCCGCCGAGCGCGATGCCCGACACGGCTGCCACGACCGGCACGTTCGCGTACTTCACGCGCAGCATGCCTTCCTGGAACTTCTTCACGAACGGCTCGATGCCCTTCGCGCCGCCCATCATGAACGCGGGCATCGCCTCCTCGAGGTTCGCGCCGGCCGAGAACGGGCCGCCCGGCGTGCCGAGCTTCAGCGACGTCGGCTGCCAGATCACCACGCCCTTGTAGTCCTTCTCCGCGAGCTCGATCGCCTGCACGAGGCCGTCGATCACGCTCGGTCCGATCGTGTTCATCTTCGACTTGAACGACACGATCACGACGTCGTCTTCACCGGCACGATCGTCGACCCACGCGCGCACCGCGTCGGTTTCGAACAGCGTCTTGCCGTACGTCTTCGGATCGGCGCCCGCTTCGCCCAGCAGCGGCGCGCGGAACACCTGCTTGCGGTACACGGCCAGGTCCGAACGCGGCACGAAGCGCTTCGATGCCGGTGCCCACGAGCCTTCGGCCGTGTGCACGCCGCCCTGCTCGGCGACCGGGCCCTCGAGCACCCACGACGGCAGCGGCACGTTCGCGAGCGCCTTGCCGGCCGCGATGTCTTCCTGCACCCACTCGGCGACCTGCTTCCAGCCGGCCGCCTGCCAGCCTTCGAACGGGCCTTCGTTCCAGCCGAAGCCCCAGCGGATCGCGAGGTCGACGTCGCGCGCGTTGTCGGCGATCGACTCGAGATGCACGCCGATGTAGTGGAACACGTCGCGGAAGATCGACCACAGGAACTGCGCGTGCGGATGATCCGTCTCGCGCAGCAGCTTCAGGCGTTCCGCCGGCGGGCGCTTCAGGATGCGGCCGACCGTTTCGTCCGCCTTCGCGCCCGAATCGACGTAGCTGCCCGTCTTCGCGTCGAGTACCTTGATCGCCTTGCCTTCCTTCTTGTAGAACCCGCCGCCCGTCTTCTGGCCGAGCGCGCCCTGCTTCACCAGTTCGGCGAGCACGGCGGGCGTCTGGTAGACCGGGAAGAACGGATCGTCGGCGAGGTTGTCCTGCATCGTCTTGATCACGTGCGCCATCGTGTCGAGGCCGACCACGTCCGCGGTGCGGAACGTCGCCGACTTCGCGCGGCCGAGGCGGCTGCCGGTCAGATCGTCGACTTCGTCGAAGCGCAGGCCGAACTTCGCGGCCTCGGTGATCACCGCGAGGATCGAGAAGATGCCGACGCGGTTCGCGATGAAGTTCGGCGTGTCCTTCGCGCGCACGACGCCCTTGCCGACGACGCTCGTCAGGAAGGTTTCGAGCTGGTCGAGGATTTCCGGACGCGTATGCGCGGTCGGGATCAGCTCGACGAGGTGCATGTAGCGCGGCGGGTTGAAGAAGTGCACGCCGCAGAAGCGCGCCTTCAACTCGTCCGAGAAACCTTCGGACAGCTTCGTGATCGACAGGCCCGACGTGTTGGTCGCGAAGATCGCGTTCGGCGCGATGTGCGGCGCGACCTTCTTGTACAGGTCGTGTTTCCAGTCCATCCGCTCGGCGATCGCTTCGATCACGACGTCGCATTCGGCGAGCTTCGCGATGTCGTCTTCGTAGTTCGCCGCCTCGAGGTACTTCGCATCGTCCTTCACGCCGAACGGCGCGGGCGACAGCTTCTTCAGGTTTTCGATCGCCTTCAGCGCAATCGCGTTTTTCGGGCCTTCCTTGGCCGGCAGGTCGAACAGCAGCACCGGCACGCGCGCGTTGACGAGATGCGCGGCGATCTGCGCGCCCATCACGCCGGCGCCCAGCACGGCGACCTTGCGAATCAGGAAATTGCTCACGGGATGTCTCCGGATAGTGTCGTGCAGCGCGGAATGTGAGGGCTGCACGGCGAAGTGAGTACCAGGAATCGTTGCGTTCGGGCGGCGCGGCACGCGGCGCGCACCGCCCGGACTCGCGTCAGAACAGCGATTCGTCGACTTCCATCAGCGTCTTCGAACCGGCGCGCGCGGCACGGATCGTCGATGCCGTTTCGGGCAGCAGACGCGCGAAGTAGAAGCGGGCGGTGGCGAGCTTCGACTTGTAGAACGGATCGCCCGACGCTTCCTTGTCGAGGGCGAGGCGCGCCATGCGCGCCCAGAAGTACGAGAACACCAGGTGGCCGACGGTACGCAGGTACGGCACGGCGGCCGCGCCGACTTCGTCCGGGTTCTGCATCGCCTTCATGCCGATTTCCATCGTCAGCTTCTGCACCTTTTCACCGATGTCGGCGAGCGGGTTGATGAACTCGGCCATCTCCGGCTTCACGCCTTCGGCTTCCGCGAATTCGGTGACAAGCTTGCCGAACTTCTTCAGCTTCGCGCCCATGTCGCCGAGCACCTTGCGGCCCAGCAGGTCGAGCGACTGGATCGAGTTCGTGCCTTCGTAGATCATGTTGATCCGCGCGTCGCGCACGTACTGCTCCATGCCCCACTCGGAGATGAAGCCATGGCCGCCGTAGATCTGCATCGCGTGGTTGGTCGACTCGAACGCGTTGTCGGTCAGGAACGCCTTGATGATCGGCGTGAGCAGCGCGACGAGGTCGGCCGCTTCCTTGCGCACCGCTTCGTCGGCGTGCGACAGCTCCTTGTCGATCTGCAGCGCGGACCAGTACGTGAATGCGCGCGCGCCTTCGGCGTAGGCCTTCTGCGTGAGCAGCATGCGGCGCACGTCCGGATGCACGATGATCGGGTCGGCCGGCTTGTCCGGCGCCTTCGGGCCCGTCAGCGAGCGCATCTGCAGGCGTTCCTTCGCGTACGTCAGCGAGTTCTGGTATGCGACTTCCGTGAGGCCGAGACCCTGCATGCCGACGCCGAGGCGTGCGGCATTCATCATCACGAACATCGCGTTCAAGCCCTTGTTCGGCTCGCCGACCATCCAGCCCTTCGCGCCGTCGAGGTTCATCACGCACGTCGAGTTGCCGTGGATGCCCATCTTGTGCTCGATCGAGCCGCACTTGATGCCGTTGCGCTCGCCCGGCTCGCCCGCGGCGTCCGGAATGAACTTCGGCACGATGAACAGCGAGATCCCCTTCGTGCCTTGCGGCGCGTCCGGCAGGCGCGCGAGCACGAGGTGGATGATGTTCTTCGACATGTCGTGCTCGCCGCTCGAGATGAAGATCTTCGTGCCGCTGATCGAGTACGAGCCGTCGCCGTTCGGTTCGGCCTTGGTGCGCAGGATGCCGAGGTCGGTGCCGCAGTGCGGCTCGGTCAGGCACATCGTGCCCGTCCATTCGCCCGACACCAGCTTCGGCAGGTATTGCTGCTGCAGTTCCGGCGCGCCGTGCGCGTGCAGGCATTCGTACGCGCCGTGCGACAGGCCCGGATACATCGTCCACGCCTGGTTCGCCGAGTTCAGCATTTCGTAGAGTGCGTTGTTCACGAACGCGGGCAGGCCCTGGCCGCCGTAGTCCGGATCGCAGCCGAGCGCCGGCCAGCCGGCCTCGACGTACTGCTGGTAGGCTTCCTTGAAGCCGGTCGGGGTCTTCACGACGCCGTCGCCTTCATACGTGCAGCCTTCGCGGTCACCGACCTGGTTCAGCGGGAACAGTACCTCGGAGCAGAACTTGCCCGCTTCCTCGAGGACCTGGTTGATCGTGTCGGCGTCGAGGTCCGCATGCTTGGGCATTTGCTTGACTTCGGCTTCGACGTTCAGAAGCTCGTGCAACACGAATTGCATGTCGCGCAGCGGCGCGGCGTACTGTCCCATGACTCTCTCCAAAGGTGGGCAAAACGGCTCGAGCTCCTGGCGGGCGGGTCACGCGCCGCTAACGGCTCTCGCTCTGATACGAAACAATCGTCTTTTCCAGCGCGGCCCACGTGAGGCGCACGGCGTCCGGCGAATGCAGGAAGCGTGCGTCGTGATGCAGGCCGAGCGTGAAGCTGTACAACTCGAAGAGCATCAGTTCCGGATCCGTATCCGCACGCAGATGCCCCTCTTCCATCGCCTGCGAAATGGCGCGCAGCAACGCGGCACGCCAGGCGGTCACGCTCGCGATCAACTGCTCGCGCACGGGGCTGTCCGGCCGGTCGTCGTACTCCACTGCGCCGCTGATGTAGATGCACCCGGTCGTCACCTCCTGGATGCGCTTCTCGATCCAGCGCGCCAGCATCGCCCGAAGACGCGGCAGACCGCGCGACTCGCGCAGGCTCGGAAAGAACACCTCGTTCTCGAAACGATGGTGGTACTCGCGGACGACCTCGACCTGCAGGTCCTCGCGCGATCCGAAGTGCGCGAACACGCCGCTCTTGCTCATCTGCATGCGCTCGGCCAGCAGGCCGATCGTCAGCCCCTCCAGCCCGTCACGGCTGGCAAGGTCCAAAGCAGCTTCAAGTATCGCGGCACGCGTCTGTTCGCCTTTTCGCATAGCTATTTCTGTAACCGTTCGGGGGTTCGAATAAAATCGAACGGCCGTACTATTATTGAGTGCGGCCGCTCGCGAAACAAGGAAATTATTAGAAACCGGTGTCTAACCGAGCCGCTATTTTGCGCGATTCCGGCGGGACCGGAGCGGCTTTTCCGCACGAACGTGCGGACAGATTTTTGAAGCGAATACTTAGTCGGCGTCAGTCGTAACCGCCGACCGTCAGCGCCTTCATCACGAGGCGGTACGTGGTGTACGCCAGCCAGTTCAGCAGCCGTTCGATGCGCGGGCGGGCGGCATAGTGCGCGGCGTCGATCTCCCGCCCTTCGGCGAACGCGGTGGCGATCGCGTCGCGCAACTGATTCGTCACTGCATCGTAGCGCACCAGCACGACGTTCGCTTCATTGTTCAGCATCAGGCTCAGCGCGTCCAGATTCGACGAGCCGACCGTCGCCCAGTTGTCGTCGATCACGGCGACCTTGCCGTGCAGGATCGTCTTGTCGTATTCGGCCACGCGCACGCCCGCGCGCAACAGCGAGTGATACAGGAACGGCACGGCCGTATCGAGCGCCGTGAACTCCTTGCGGCCGATCAGCACCTGCACGTCGACGCCGCGCCGTGCCGCGCCCGTCAGCGCGCGGCGCAGCTTGCGGCCCGGCATGAAATACGGATTCGCGAGCAGGATGCGCTGGCGCGCCTGGCCGATCGCCGCGAGATAGGCCTTCTCGATCGCGCGGCGGTTCACGACGTTGTCGCGCGCGACGAACGCGACGCTCGGCTCCGTCACGACCCGCAGCGCGCCGGCCTTGATCCATCGATGGCTGCGCATCCAGCGCCGGAACATGTCGGGGAACGCTTCGCCGCCGTGCAGCCCGGCCGCGTACTGCGCATACGGCTTGTGGCCGAACTGGATCCGGTGCCACTGCAGCTCGAACGCGGCGCGCACGTCGGACACCGCGGGCCCGGCCATCTCGACCGCGAAATCCCAGCGCGGAAACGGCAGCGTCGCGCTGCCCTGCGTGTAGTCGTCGACGATGTTGATGCCGCCGCAGAACGCGGTCGTCTGATCGATCACCGCAAGCTTGCGGTGCGTGCGCGAGAAGCCGAAGCGGCCGAACAGGAAGCGATTGTAGATGCAGTGCTCGACGCCGGCTTCGCCCCATGTGTCGAACAGCGGCAGGCGCGCGGTGCCGATGCCGTCGGTGATCACCCGCACGCGCACGCCGCGCTGCGCCGCGCGGATCAGCGCGTCCGACACCGGGCGGCCGGCCGCGTCGTCGCAGAAGATGTAGGTTTCGAGCATCACCTGCTCGCGGGCGGCGTCGATCCGCTCGATCAGCGCGTGGAAGAATTCGCCGCCGGTTTCGCACAGCCGCACCGTGTTGCCGGCCGTAAACGCGAGCCGCGACGCGGAGCCGCGCTCCTGCAGGAACATCTGCCGCAATTGCGCGAAGCGCTTGCGGGTCTCCGCATTCATGCGGACGAGCCGTGCGGCGCACGCGCGAGGGCCACGCGTGCGGGCAATTGCAGGATCGCCTCGGCGTTCGATGGCGAGAAGCAGCGCGCGGCCGCCTCGCGGAACGGCAGCCACGCATGGTCGACATGCTCGCGCGGCGACAGCGTCACGTCGACGCGATGCGGCACGCACAGGCCGAACCAGTGCTCGACGTTGCGCGTGACGCCCGGCGCATAGCGATGCAGGTATTGCGGATAGATCGTGTACTCGATCCGGTGATGCCAGTCGACGAGCGCGCTGGCCGGCACGTCCGGCGTGCCGACCGCGATGCCGGTTTCCTCGGCCACTTCACGCGCGGCGGTGAGCGCGAGCGGCTCGTCGAGCGTGTCCTTCGAGCCGGTGACCGATTGCCAGAAATCGGGCTGGTCGGCACGCTTGATCACGAGCACATCGAGGTCGGGCGTGTAGATCACGACGAGAACGGATTCGGGGATTTTCGGCGGCTTCGTCATCTTTGTTTCATGCGGCACAGGGCCGTGCGCCGGGCCTGCGCCCGAACGTGCGGCAAGTGCTGCGACTGTACCGCAAAAAATGAAAAAGGCGCATCACTGCGCCTTTTTCAGGGTGCCGTGCGTGCGTGACCGCACACACGACCGGGGGCGAAAGCGCGTTACGCCTTCGGCTGCTCCGGCTGACGCAGACGGATGTGCAGCTCGCGCAGCTGACGCTCGTCGACCGGGCTCGGCGCCTGCGTGAGCAGATCCTGCGCACGCTGCGTCTTCGGGAACGCGATCACGTCGCGGATCGAATCGGCACCGGCCATCATCGTGACGATGCGGTCGAGACCGAATGCGATACCGCCGTGCGGCGGCGCGCCGTACTGCAGCGCGTCCAGCAGGAAGCCGAACTTCAGTTGCGCTTCTTCCGCACCGATCTTCAGCGCGCGGAACACCTTGCTCTGCACTTCCTCGCGGTGGATACGCACCGAGCCGCCGCCGATTTCCCAGCCGTTCAGCACCATGTCGTAGGCCTTCGCGAGGCAACGGCCCGGGTCGGTCTCGAGATACTCGAGGTGCTCGTCCTTCGGGCTCGTAAACGGATGGTGTGCTGCGACGTAGCGCGCATCTTCGTCGTCGTATTCGAACATCGGGAAGTCGACGACCCACAGCGGCTTCCAGCCGGCCTGGACCAGACCGTTCGCCTTGCCGAATTCCGAATGGCCGATCTTCAGGCGCAGCGCGCCAAGGCTGTCGTTGACGACCTTCGCGCGGTCGGCCGCGAAGAAGATGATGTCGCCGTCTTCGGCGCCGGTGCGCTCGAGGATCGCCGCGATCGACGCGTCGTGCAGGTTCTTGACGATCGGGCTTTGCAGGCCGTCGCGGCCCTTCGCCTTCTCGTTGACCTTGATCCACGCGAGGCCCTTCGCGCCGTAGATCCGCACGAATTCCGTGTAGCCGTCGATGTCGCCGCGCGACAGCTCGCCGCCCTTCGGCACGCGCAGCGCCGCGACCCGGCCGTCCTTCGCGTTGGCCGGCGTGCTGAACACCTTGAAGTCGACGTCCTTCATCGCGTCGGTCAGCTCGGTGAATTCGAGCTGCACGCGCAGGTCCGGCTTGTCCGAACCGAAACGCGCCATCGCTTCCGAGTACGGCATCACCGGGAATTTCGCGTCGAGCTCGACGTCGATCGTCGTCTTGAAGATGTGACGGATCATGTCCTCGAACAGGTCACGGATTTCCTGCTCGCCGAGGAACGACGTCTCGCAGTCGATCTGCGTGAATTCCGGCTGACGGTCCGCGCGGAGATCCTCGTCGCGGAAGCACTTGGTGATCTGGTAGTAACGGTCGAAGTTCGCGACCATCAGCAGCTGCTTGAACAGCTGCGGCGACTGCGGTAGCGCGAAGAACTGGCCGGCGTTCACGCGCGACGGCACGAGGTAGTCGCGCGCGCCTTCCGGCGTGCTCTTCGTCAGCATCGGCGTCTCGATGTCGATGAAGCCCTGCTCGTCGAGGTACTTGCGCGCCTCGATCGCGACGCGGTAGCGCAGGCGCAGGTTGTGCTGCATCTGCGGGCGACGCAGGTCGAGCACGCGGTGCGTGAGACGCGTCGTTTCCGACAGGTTGTCGTCGTCGAGCTGGAACGGCGGCGTGACCGACGCGTTCAGCACGTTCAGTTCGTGGCACAGCACTTCGATCCTGCCGCTCTTCAGGCCGGCGTTGACCGTGCCGTCCGGACGGTTGCGCACGAGGCCCTTGATCTGCACGCAGAACTCGTTGCGCACGCCTTCGGCGGTCGCGAACATCTCCGCGCGATCCGGGTCGCACACCACCTGCACGAGGCCTTCACGATCGCGCAGGTCGATGAAGATCACACCGCCGTGATCGCGGCGGCGCTGCACCCAGCCGCACAGCGACACGGTTTGGCCCAGCAGGTGTTCGGTCACGAGACCGCAGTATTCAGTACGCATCGACATGATGTTTGCTTTCGTTCGGTTTGATCAACGGGCGCCGCAACGCGCGGCCCGGGCGATGATTCTTTACTTACAGCGGCGGCTCGACGGGACGGCGGGCGGGCGCCGGAGCAGGCGCCGAAGGCGCCACGACGCCCATCGAGACGATGTACTTGAGCGCGGCATCGACCGACATGTCGAGTTCGATGACTTCGCTCTTCGGCAGCATCAGGAAGAAACCCGACGTCGGGTTCGGCGTCGTGGGCACGTACACGCTCACGTACTCTTCCGTCAGATGGTTGACCACGTCGCCGCCGGGCGTGCCGGTCAGAAACGCGATCGTATACGAGCCGCGGCGCGGGTATTCGATCAGCAGCGCCTTGCGGAACGCGTTGCCGCTGCTCGACAGCAGCGTGTCCGATACCTGCTTGACGCTCGTGTAGATCGGCCCGACGACCGGGATGTGGCGTACCACCGCGTTCCACCACGTGACGAGCTTCTGGCCGATGAAGTTCTGCGTGGCCAGCCCGACGACGAAGATGAACGCGAGCGTCAGCACCGCGCCGATACCGGCAGGTGGAAGCCGAGCATCCGCTCGGGCTGCCACGATTCGGGCAGCAGGAGCAGCGTCTGGTCCATCGTGCCGATGATGAGGCCGAGCACCCACAGCGTGATCGCGAGCGGGACGAGAACCAGCAAGCCGGTCAGGAACACCGTTTTCAGGGTCGTCTTTTTCATCATCTGCCGTCAATGAACCGCGCCTGCGGCGCGAGTGGGTCGCGACCCGGCCGGGCCGCGACGGTCAACTGCCGGCGGCGGGCGTCGCGGCCGGAGCCGGCGCGGCGCTCGTCGTCGTGGTGCTGCCCGAACTGCTCGCCGCAGCCGGCGCGGCCGCGGCGGGTGCGGCTTCCGCCGCGGGTGCTGCCGGCGCCGCGTCGCCCGACGCCGTCGCCGGTGCGCTGGCGCCGCCCGAGCCGCCGCGGAAATCGGTGACATACCACCCCGAGCCCTTCAGCTGGAAACCGGCGGCGGTCACCTGTTTGCGAAAAGCATCCTTCCCGCATTCAGGACATTGCGTCAGCGGCGCGTCGCTCATCTTCTGGAGCACGTCCTTCGCGAAACCGCACGCTTCGCATCGATAGGCGTAGATCGGCATGATATTTTTCCCGC
>NZ_BCPP01000154.1:0-9695 GCF_016586125.1 Burkholderia sp. E168m23 | reverse complement strand
TCGCGAGCGCCGTGTAGCCGGTCTTCTCGCTCGCACCGATCATCCGCGCGATGTGCCGCTGCAGCACGTGGCCCATCTCGTGGCCGACCACCGAAGCCAGCTCCGACTCCGTCTGCGTCGTGACCACCAGCCCGCTGTTGATCCCGATGAACCCGCCCGGCATCGAGAACGCGTTGATCTGCGGATCGCGCACCGGGAACAGGTCGAAGTCGGGCGTGTAGCCGCCGATGTAGCGCGCCGCCGCCGCGGCCGCGAGCCGCGCCGCCATCGCGTTCAGGTAGTCCCGCACCAGCCAGTCGTCGAGATAGTCGGGATCGCGCCGCACCTCGCGCATCACGCGCTCGCCGAGCCGGCGCTCGGCGCGCGGCGTCAGCGAACCGCCGGAGCCGTCGCCGAGATCGGGCAGCTCCAGCGCCCGCAGCGGCGCGCGCAGGCTCGCGACCGGCGCCGACGCACCGGCCGCGCCCGAGAACCGGCTTTCCGCGCCGCCGTACGTGCCGAATACGCCGGTCGCGATGCCGGACGGCACGGTGGAAATCGACGTCGGGCCGCCTGCCGCCGGCTCGAGCGGCGGCGCGGATGCGCTCTGCGCATGACCGCCCGGCGGCAGCGCGAGCGCCGCCGACAGCGACACGGCAAGCAACTGTTTGACACGCATGGCAGGATGAAAACGACGCCGTCCCGCGCGCGCGGCGCGCATCGCGGCGTTTGGTCTGAATATTCGGGTCATTGTACCGGCGCCGCGACGACTGTCCCGTGCCGCGCGAGCGTCATCTGCGCCTCCGGCAACGCGAACGCCGCTGCTATGATAAGCGCCCGTTGCGAGGTTGGATCGGTTCGTCGCGCCGGTACGGGATGCGGTGCCCGGCCGGTCGCGCGGCAGGATCGAGGGACGTGCGCGCGCACTCCGTTCCACTAGAGGAAGACATGTCAGGACTCACCCATTTCGATGCCGCCGGCCACGCCCATATGGTCGACGTCGGCGACAAGCAGGAAACCCGGCGCATCGCGATCGCGCGGGGCACGATCCGGATGCTGCCGGCCACGTTCGCGCTGATCCGCGACGGCAAGGCCAAGAAAGGCGACGTGCTCGGCGTCGCGCGCATCGCGGCGATCCAGGGCGCCAAACGCACGGCCGACCTGATTCCGCTGTGCCACCCGCTCGCGCTCACGCGCGTGGCCGTCGAGTTCGAACTCGACGACGCGCTGCCGGGCGTGCATTGCGTCGTGCAGGTCGAGACGTTCGGGCGGACCGGCGTCGAGATGGAAGCGCTGACGGCCGTCCAGGTCGGGCTGCTGACCGTCTACGACATGTGCAAGGCGGTCGATCGCGGGATGGTGATCACCGACGTGAGCGTACGGGAGAAGCGCGGCGGGAAGTCGGGGGACTGGAAGGCGGAAGACGCGGCGGGGTGAATACCCGGGCACCACCGGCCCGCCAATTCGAGATAAAACCGTTTTATCTCATACAATTACCGGATTCCGCACGAGAGAGCGTGCGAACCAGCACAACAAAAGCGAGCACTGGTGATGAATTCGCAAGCGTTAAGAAGCGCGTTGCTGGCCGGACCGGTTCAGCATGAGCGCCTGATCAAACTGGATACCCCGCTCGGCCCCGACGTCCTGTTGCCGCAGCGCGTCACGGGACGATCGCGCCTCGGACGCCATTTCGAGTTCACCGTCGATACCGTGTCGGTATCCGACGACCTCGAACTCAAGAAACTGATCGCGCAGCCGGTGACGCTGTGGATCCAGCAGGCCGACCAATCGTACGCGCCGCACCACGGCTACGTGCATGCGGCCCGCCGGCTCGGGTCGGACAGCGGCGTCACGCACCATCAGATCGTCTTTGCGTCGTTCCTGCACTTCCTGAAGTTCCGCCGCGATCAGCGCATCTGGCAGGACCGGTCGGCGGACGACATCATCGCCGACGTGCTGAACCAGCATCCGCAGGCCAAGGGCCGCTTCACGTTCAAGCTCTACCAGCCGCTGCCGCCGCGCTCGTTCTGCATGCAATACGAGGACGACTGGAATTTCGTCCATCGCCTAATGGAATCGGAAGGCCTGTACGGTTTCTGGGAACAGGACAGCGACGGCAAGTCGCACCGGCTCGTCATCGTCGATCGCATCGACGCGTTGCCCGCGCTGTCGCCGCGAACCGTGCGCTTTCATCACGCGGGCACGGGCGACGAAGCCGACACGCTCGTCCAGTTCAGCGGTACACGCACGCTGCGCAGCGTCGCACGCACCACGCGCACGTTCGACTACAAGCAGCCGCCCACCGCGTCGAATCCGAAGGCCACCCATACGCCGACGATCGCGAACCAGGGCGATCTGCCGCAGCAGCTCGAAGTCTACGAATACACGGGTGCCTACACGTATCCCGAGCAGTCACGCGGCGACCATCTGTCGAAGATCTGGATGGAAGAGCAGGAATCGCACGCGAAGCGCTTTCACGGTGTCGGCGGTGTGCGGCGCATGGACGCCGGACGCGTGTTCGAGTTCGCGGAACACCCCGAACACGACAAGGACGATGCCGGCCAGCGCGAATTCGCCGTGATCGAGACGGCGTGGGTCATCGTCAACAACCTGCCCGTGGCCGACGAGCCGGCCGTTTTCCCGCACAGCCTGCAGGCCGAGATCGGCAGCATCATGCAGGCCACCGATACGGACCGGTCGCGCGTGCGTCATCCCGACGGCAGCGAGGGCTTCTTTCAGATCCGCATCGAGGCGCAGCGCACGACGGTGCCGTTCCGCAGCCCGTTCGAGCACGCGAAGCCGCCGATGCACCTGCAATCGGCGACCGTCGTCGCGCCGCAAGGCGAAGAAGTCCATACGGACGAGCTCAACCGCGTCAAGGTCCGCTTTCACTGGGACCGCTTGAACGACGGCGACGAAAAGGCGTCGTGCTGGCTGCGTGCCACGGCGTCCGATTCGGGCAATGGCTACGGTGCCGTCCACCCGCACCGCAGCGGCGAGGAAGTGCTGGTCGACTTCCTCGGCGGCGACTGCGATCGTCCGATCATCGTCGGCAAGGTCTACAACGGCGCGACGAGCCCGCAATGGCACAGCAACGGCATCCTGTCCGGGTACCGCTCCAAGGAATACGCGGGCGCCGGCTACAACCAGCTGGTGCTCGACGACGCGACCGCGCAGAACCGCGTGCACCTGTACAGCAGCCAGACCAACGCACATCTGCATCTCGGCTACCTGATCGACCACACGGGCAACAACCGCGGCAGCTATCTCGGCAGTGGCTTCGACCTGCGCTCGGACGCCTACGGCGCCGTGCGCGCGAACCGCGGGCTGTACGTCACGACGCATCCCAAGCAGGCGGCCAGCCAGCCGCTCGACGTCGACGAGACCCGGGAGCAGCTCGTGCGCGCGCAAGGGCTGATCGACGCCATGTCGCAGGTCAGCGCGCAGCATCAGGGCGAGTCGCTCGACCCCGGCCACACGGCGCTGAAGCAGTTCAGCGACGCGACGCAGAACAGCGTGAGCGGCAACGCGTCGGGCGGCCGGACCGCCGGCGGCGGAACCGGCAACGCCAACGCGTTCAAGGAGCCCGTGATGCTGTTCGGCAGCCCGGCCGGCATCGGGATGTCCACGCAGCAGTCCGCGCAATTTTCCGCGGACCAGCACATCAACCTCGTCAGCGGGCAAAGCACGCACGTCGCCGCCGGGAAATCGCTGATCGCCAGTGTCCTCGACCGGATCAGCCTGTTCGCGCAGAACGCGGGGATGAAGCTGTTCGCCGGCAAGGGCAAGGTCGAAGTGCAGGCGCAGGCGGACAACATCGAGCTGACCGCGCAGAAGGCGCTGAAGCTGATCGCCGTCACGCAATCGATCGAAGGCGCCGCGGCGAAGGAGATCCTGCTGACGTCCGGCGGCGCCTATATCCGCATCGCGGACGGCAACATCGAGGTGCACGCGCCCGGCAAGATCGACATCAAGGGCGCGCAGCATGCGTTCAGCGGCCCCACCCACCTGTCGCAAACGATGCCGACGCTGCCGAACTCCAACGGCAACTACGACCAGGCATTCATCGCGCACTGGGCCGGCACCGACATTCCGGTCGCGAACACGCGGTACCAGATGTTCTCGAACGGCAAGCTGCTCTCGGAAGGCGTCACCAACGCGGCAGGCGAAACCGGGCTCACGCAGAGCCACGTGCCGCACGACGTCGTGGTCAAGTTTCTAGGGAAATCGAATGGCTGACGGACAACAGGACAAGGTGCTCGGGACCGGTGCGGGGATGCTGACCCCGACGGGATACCAGGATCGGCCGAAGGTGCAGATCAACATCTGCGACAAGCATGTGACGCCGGCTGCGGATTCGATCGTCGGCACGTGTCCGTTCTACTACCAGCCGCTGCACGGCGAGTACTGGGAGACGGTCGAAAAAGTCAGCAAATCGAGCGCATGGGAAACCGTGAAGAAATTCGCGACCTCGTGGGACCCGTGGAAAGACAAGGAAGTCGCGCGCCGTCTGCTGCATCGGCGGGAAGAGTTGATCAAACTGAAGAGCACGGATTCCGACTGGTCGCGCCACGGCAATTTCATGATGCGCCATATCGGTTGCGGCCACAAACCGCCCGATTACTACGTGAGCTACGGCTATTACTATTGTTCGGACTACGGCCAGAATCTGTATCCCACTCTCACGGCAAAAGGAAAGAAATGGCTGGAAACCGCCCGGTGGTGGCTGCAGCGCTACATCGAAATTGGGCTGCAGCAAAACATGCAGGGGGACCAGATCGCATTCAGCAGTGCGAAGCCGGGCAACGGTGAGCTTTCGATGCAAGTGAAACGATACGAACTGGAGCTCGAAAACAACGGAGAGACGTTCAAGACCTTCGCGTTCGTCACGCATCCGTTGGCTTATCTGGACGGAGGGCTGGCCGGTCTACCGGTCTCGGATCTGACCAAGATCGGCATGCGGCCAAATCTTCAGGAATGGGGCGATGGACGGACGCTCAAGCAAGCGTGGGACGCGGGTATCCCCGTCGCCAAACAAAAGGCGCACGACTGGAGCTCGGACGCGGTCGATCAGGTCCGTGAATGGGGCTCGGACGCGGCTAAAAAAGCACGCGAGTGGGGTTCGGACACGTCCGACGAAGTCAGCCGGGCGCTGGATCGTTTGCTAAATAAGTGACATGCCAAAACTCAAACGCTGGAAATGGATCGCCGGGGGTCTTGTTGTCCTGGCCATTGCAACATACGGGTACGTAAATATGGCGACGGGTTGGGAAACAATTTCGACAAACTTCATGCGGAACGACACGCCGTATGGCGGCGGCAACTTCCGCATCAAGGGCAACGACGTGATGAGCGTCAAGCTGGCCAATCCCGTGGTGACGTTCAAGCCCACGGCTGAATCGACGGAACCGCAGCGGCCCGAGCCGACCGAAGCATGGATGAACGACACGGGCGAGTTGCTGAACCGCATGACGATCAGCTTCTTCCGCGGAACCATCGACGGCGGGATGAAACGCCAGTTCCAGCAGGTCGGCCAGAACGCCGCGTGGTGGTACTCCCCGGACTGGTCGGTTCAGTTCCTCAGCACCTCATGGATGGACTACAAGGCCCCGGAGGCACGCGGCGGCGATGCACCGCAAACCACGAAGCTGTGGAAGTCGCTCGACGGCGGCCAAACGTGGTCTCAACTGCAATGGCCCGAAAACCAGAACATTGGCCGGTTGCTCTTCGTCGATCCACAGCGCGGCTACGCGATCGGCTGGGGGCCGAGAGTGTGGCGGACCGCGGACGGCGGTAACACGTGGCAGACGATCGACGTGCCGACCGATGCACGCGTCGCCGACGAGACGCGCAAGAATTTCAATGCGGTGAGTCTCGGCCCTGACGGTGTACTGCGCGTCGCCTACTCCGCCGCTCGGACTGCAGAGGCGCCGTCGCACAGTGTGATCGACCGGCTCGACTGGGAGCGGCACGCATTCGTGACGGAGACCGAACTGCCGGGCCAGGTCGTCACCGCGCTCGATACCACGCCGGGACCGGCAGCACACTATTCGCTGTACGCGCTGTCACGTCTCGACAAGCCGCAAAGCGGCGAGAGTCGCGACAACAGCCGCCGGGCGGGCGCGATTTCCACGTGGACGAACGACCATCCCGAGTCCGTGCACCAACTGCGCACGTTCGACGAGACGCTCCGGCTCGACAGCCTGAGCGTCGGTCGTAACGGCCTCCTGCTCGTCTACGCGACCGACCCGAACTCCGGCAGTCGCGGCGGTGCCCCGATCGACCTGACGTTCACCAGTACCGACGCCGGCAAGTCGTGGGATCAAACAGCCGACAAGGTTGCACAAGGCGGCTACTTCGACGCGCAGACCAACACGCTGTACTGGCTGCACGCTTATACGCTGAAGAAGCGGACTTTCTGATCGCGCGCATGACGGTCGCCGAGGAATTGGCGCATCGTCGCGAAAACCGGATCAGGACGGCAAGCACCGATACGCTCCATCCGGTGTTCGCCTACACACTTCGGAAACGGCAATTCTGATCGCTGCCAGACGCATTTGCCGTGGGCCGAGTCCGCAGAATCGGACGACGCCCCCGGCACGATCGGCCTCATGCCCTCTTCTCCATTGACTTCAGCCAACCCGATGCGCAACCACTCCCGCCTAAAGCGGCTGGCCGCCATCGCGATCGGCAGCATCGCATTGATACTGCTGGTCGAAAATACCGGCTCTCGATGGGAAACCGTTTCGTCGAAGGTGACGTGGCCCGTCCCACTGGCTGGCGTCGGTGATTTCTACGTCGTCGGCAACGAAATCATGTCGCTCACGGTCGCCGACCCTGTGGTGATGCTGAAGCCTCCCGGCGAGTGGAAGAATCCAATGGTCGCCGAACCCACCGAAGCGTGGATGAACAACGCAGCAGAAACCCTCAATCGGCGGACCGTAAATTTCTTCCGTGGCACCCTCGATCAGGGACTGCAGCGCTTCTTGCAAGCGCCGGGCCAACACACGGCGTGGTGGCATTCGCGGGACGGTCAGGTCCAGGTCATCGGCGTCGGCCGGACCAGCTACACGGCGCCACATCCGGCAGACGGCCTCGTCTCGCAGCAAACCCGTGTCTGGAAATCGCTCGACGGCGGCCGGCACTGGTCGCAGCTCGACTGGCCCGAGCACGAGGATATCGATCAGTTGCTCTTCATCGACGCGCGGAGCGGTTATGCGATCGGTCGGGGCCCGGCGGTCCGGCGAACATCCGACGGCGGCGTGTCCTGGCAGCGGATCGCACTACCACCGGATGCAGCCGTCGGCGGTGCTCCCGGGCGCAGCTTCGCAGGAGTAAATCTTGGCCCCGACGGCACCCTGCGAGTGGCTTACCCTGTCGACCGGTCGGCTACGGCCCCTGCCCGCAGCGTCGTATACCGACTCGCGCCAAATCAGCGGGCGTTCGCTCTCGATACCGTCCTGCCTAACCAGACCGTCACTCGACTCGTGTCTGCGCCTGCCACGGCTGGCGGCTACGCGCTTTACACGCTGTCTCTCCTCGACCATGAGAGTGGCGACGATACTGCACCGGATCGCGCACGCCGGACCGGTGTGCTTTCGACGTGGGCGAACACGCGCCCGGAGCGAGTCCGGCAAGTGACGACGTTTGACAGGAAGCTCATCCTGAGCGGCCTCGACGTGGGCCGCGATGGCCTGTTGCTCGTCTATGCGACCGACCCCGGGCACGCAATCGATGATCCACCGATCCCCCTGATGATCAGCAGCACTGACGCAGGCAAGACCTGGAAGCAGAATGTCGACGGGATCGTCTATCACAATCGGTATTTCAATCAGGATACGAACACGCTGTACTCGTTGCTCGATGAAAGACTGAGGAAACTGTCGTTCCCGGTCCGAAATAACCGTGCCTTACAAGACCGAATCCCGTTGCTACGACGGAAGACTCAATTCGATGAATAAATCACCGCGTCGCGCCGCACTCGCGCTATGCGTTGCCACATCGCCCGCCGCCTTCGCCGCCAGCCCCTGCCCCGCCGCCGACACCGCTGCACGCGCCGCGCTCGACGCGCAACACCGCGTGCAACGCGCGCCCAACCCGGAAAGCGACGGCGCCGGCACCGTCGAGGTTTCGCCGCCTTTGCGCGACGCGCTTCGCGCCTACAAGCAAGCGCTCGTCGGCGCGATCGACGCGCGCCTCGTATGCAGCGATGAACATGTCGAAGCGGTCGCACTGAAACGCACGCTCGCGGCAACGCTCGGCGTCCCCGCGCAGCCGGCACAGCCGAAAACCGGCGAATCGGCGTTCGGCCGCAACCCGGACGTCGACGTCACGCGCGACGGCACGTCGCGCCCGCTGCTGTTCGTACGCGCCGGCTTCGACATCGCATGCGGCGACGACAACCTGCTCACCGCGTACGCGTGGGAAAACGGTCGGTGGCAGCGCGTGCTGCGCTGGCAAGCCGACGAATACAAGGACATCGGCGGCGCATACGGCGGCGGCTTCTGGTTCGGCGCGTTGCCGGGCGGACAGGTGGCGGTCGTCCACGGCACACCGTGGTGCTCGTCGCGCTGGAGCCGGTTCGGCGCGGACGTGATCGCGCCGGCCAACGGGTCGGCCGCGCAACGCACGCTGTTCCACACCGCGCACGGCTACGTGATCGACGACGATTCGATCCGCTTCAAGGTGCGCGCCGACGGCTTCGAGCTGCGCACGACGGTCGGCTCGCTCGACGGCGACGTGATGACGCGGCCAGGTATCTTCCGCTATCGCGTCGACGGCGACACCGTGCAACGCGTGCAGCCGGCCGCCGCCAACGGCCGCGATTTCGTCGACGAGTGGCTGAAGGTGGACGACGTGCTCGCGCGCGAATGGAGCGAACCCGAGGCCGCCGGGACCGCGCTGAAAGCCCGGCAGACGTTCAACGCGGAAAGCAAGGCGCCCGATATCGGCTTCGCATACGGCCCGGTACGCGGCTGTTCCGACAGCAAGGATCGCTTCCAGGTCGAACTGGATCTGACGGGCAAGGGTGGAGAAACGGTCGCGCGGCGCTACGCGCTGATCCGCCAGGAGCGCAACGGCTTCACGATGCTCGGGCTGCGCAACGCGTCCGAGCCCGCGTGTCGCGGCGCGGATCTGATGCCGCGGCACTGAGCCGTCAGCCGCGTGGCGCAGCGGTGAAATCGCGCCGGACAGCCGACAACGACAAGTGACTGGGGCGTGGCGGCACGGCGCGATCGCCCGCACCGACCGTGCGTCATTCGGCGCGCCGCGGCTCGAACACGAACGGTTGCGTGAGCAAGAAGGGATTCGCCGTCGCGCCGGTCTGCACGCAGCTCGCGTGCGTCATCGCTTCGACGGCCGCGCGATCGGCCGCCGCGTTGCGGCTGCTCGTCGTCACGGTGACGTTCTGCGCTTCGCCGGACGTCGTCATCAGCGCGCGCACGAGCACGGTCGCCGGGCGCGTGAGCGGCTTCGCGGTATCCGGATAGACGGCACGCGGAATGTGGCAGGTCAGCTTGCTTTCCTGCGACGACGACAGCATCGCGCAGCCGGAAAACAGCATCGCGACGGCGGGCAGGGTCAGGTAGGTCGAGCGAATGGCCATGGTCGAATATCGTTCTTCAGCACTGTTCTGGGCACACGCGCCGCGCAGCCGAGGCCTTCCCCCGCCCGCATCGCGTGTGTCGCACTGCGCCGCGGCCATCGGACCGGCG
>NZ_BCPP01000153.1:0-9706 GCF_016586125.1 Burkholderia sp. E168m23 | reverse complement strand
CACCGGCCGGATTGCCCGACGCTTCGCTCGCGATCCGTTCGTGCCGTTCGATCAGCGTGACGTCCCAGCCGCGCGCGGCCAGACGTTCGACGACCGCGCAGCCGGCGAGACCCGCGCCGATCACGATCGCGCGGCGCGCGGCAACGGGCAGCGCGCGCGGCGGCTCGTGCCGGCGCGCGCGCCAGCGCGGCGCATAGTCGCCGACGAGCCGATCGTCGACTTCGCGGAACGTGAAACCTGTTTCGCCGAGCGCGTGTTTCACGTCGTCGGACTTTGCATGCGTCGCAAACGTCGCGTGTTCGCCGGCGAGTTTCGCGAGTGCGCGAATCCCGTCGCTCGATGCCGCGGCGCCTTCGAGAAAAAACGCATCGGCACGCGCGACGAGCTTCTTCAACAAGTCGATCGCATCGCCGAACGCGAGCGTGAGCACCACGCGCCCTGCGTCGAATTCGAGCCGATGCAGGCCCGGCACGAGTATCGGCCAGGCATCGAGCAACGCGTCGACGTCTGCCGATATGGTTGTGTCTACAACCATATGCGAGACCGCGCGGTGCAGGTCGTCGCGTGAGAACGGATGCGGTTCGATCGCGACGACGTGCAGCCGTTCGCAGCGCGCCGGATCGTCGCGCCACGCGGCCCAGGCCGCGAGGAAGCCGGCGCCCGCGCCGAACGCGGTCGTGACGATCGTGAACGTTCGGCGGCGCTGCCAGCGCGCGGGCAGCCCGTTGCCCGCGACGAACGTGCGATGCGCGCGAGCGAGCGTGCCGGATGCACCGCGATGAAGCTCGCCGAACTCGGGCGAGACGAGCGTGCCGTCGTCGCGAAGCGCGAGCGTGGCGGAAACAAGTCGGTCGGGCATGCGAAACAAAAAACGTGGCAGCCAAGCCTGGCAAGGGATTGCGGGAGGCCGTCCAACCGGCCGTTGGAAAGGGGCAACGGCGCGACGATCGGGCGGACCACGCCGCGGACCCTGTCCGGTTGGCGCAGGTCAAAAAATGGGCAGTCGACGATTCATTCGGCGAAATACCGATGAAAATCTTTGAAACCCTTGTCGTTATTGGGTTTGCGCTGCGCTATCATAGCAACGCCGTACCGCGGGGTGGCCGCCGGCAAGCCGGAGGGCGCGTCGCGCGGGCCAGGATTCGGCGCTGTGTCGTCGGAGTCTGACTCTCGACGGCACGGTTCGCGCACGTATAATCGGCGCGTTCGCGCTGTTCGTGTCAACCTAACCTGATAAAGGAACCTTAATGAACAAACAGGAACTGATCGACGCCGTCGCCGCCCAAACGGGCGCCAGCAAGGCTCAAACCGGCGAAACGCTGGACACGCTGCTCGAAGTCATCAAGAAGGCCGTGTCGAAGGGTGATGCGGTTCAGCTGATCGGCTTCGGCAGCTTCGGTTCGGGCAAGCGCGCAGCACGTACGGGCCGCAACCCGAAGACGGGCGAAACCATCAAGATCCCGGCAGCCAAGACGGTCAAGTTCACGGCTGGCAAGGCGTTCAAGGACGCCGTCAACAAGCGTTAAACCCGCGCCTGTTCCATGAAAAACCCGCCTCTCGGCGGGTTTTTTGTTGGGCGCGCGCGGCATTTTCGCCACAGTTCGCGCCGCTCTTGCAAAAGTTAACGGTTATTTTACAAGCCGTTACCACGCGATCATGCGTGCACGATCTGCGTGTCGCCGTGATCGTCGTCGTGCGAATCGACGTCCCACGCCGGGAACGGATCGTCGAACGCCGCCCATCCCGCCGCGCCGAGTGCGAACTCCGCATCGGTCAGCAGGCATGCATCGAGTTTCGCGCGCCACGCATCGGCGTCGAGCGCGATGCCGATCAGCACGAGTTCCTGGCGGCGATCGCCGACCGTGCGATCGTCGAGATCGCCGAGCCATTCGGTGCGGATTTCAGCGAGCAGTTCGTCGTCGTCCGGCCATTCCGTGCGATCCTGCGCCGCCCACCACAAACCTGCCGGGCCATGCCGGCATACGCCGCCCGCCTGCGACAGCGAACCTGCGATGTCGTTGCGCGTCGCGAGCCAGAAGAAACCCTTGCTGCGCAGCACGCCAGGCCACTCCTGATGCAGCAGCGCCCAGAGCCGTGCCGGGTGAAACGGCCGGCGCGCACGGTAAACAAAATTGCCGATGCCGAATTCGTCGGCTTCGCCGTGCACGTGCGCATGATGGTCGTCATGGCAGTCCGGGTCGTCGCAATGCGTGTGATCGTGATCAAGCGACGCGAGCCAGCCCGGCGCGTTCGCGGCTTCGTCGAAATCGAAGCGGCCGGTGTTCAGCACTTCGTCGAGCGGCACGTTGCCGAACGTCGAGACGACCTGGTGCGCACGCGGATTGAGGCGCGCGAGGATGTGCTGCAGGCGGGCGAGATCGTCCGCGCCGACGAGGTCGGCCTTGTTGATCACCAGCACGTCGCAGAATTCGATCTGCTCGATCAGCAGCTCGACGAGCGTGCGGTCGTCGTCTTCCGACGCGGCGATGCCGCGTGTCGCGAGCGCGTCGTCGGAGCCGTAGTCGCGCAGGAAGTTGTACGCGTCGACCACGGTGACGAGCGTGTCGAGCCGCGCGATGGCCGACAACGACGTGCCGTCGTCGTCGACGAACGTGAAGGTCTCGGCGATCGGCATCGGCTCCGCGATACCGGTCGATTCGATCATGATCGCGTCGAAGCGGCCTTCGGACGCAAGGTTGCGGATCTCGACGAGCAGATCGTCGCGCAGCGTGCAGCAGATGCAGCCGTTCGACATTTCGACGAGGCGTTCCTCGACGTGCGACAGCGCCTGCGCATCGCGCACGAGCGACGCGTCGATGTTGACCGCCGCGAGATCGTTGACGATCACCGCGACTTTCAGGCCCGCGCGGTTCGCGAGGACGTGGTTGAGCAGCGTGGTCTTGCCGGCGCCGAGGAAACCGGACAGCACGGTGACGGGCAACGGCTGTTTCATTGCCGGATTCATGATGATATGCACCAACGGAAGAGATGAAAAAGCGGCCGCGGCGCCCTGCCGGGGCGCGATCGGCCCGCGCACGGGCGAAACGGCGGCGTCAGCCCGCATTGTGCATCAAACGCGCGCGGCCGGCCCGGCGTCAGCCGGCGACGCGGCGCGGAATCACTGAGCGGCTTGAGGCGCTTGAGCGGCCTGGGTGGTCTGCGCGGGCGGCAGCAGCTTCCATTGCGTCAGGATGCCGGCGATCTGCCGCGCGTACTTGTCGCGCAGCGACGGCGTTTCCGAATGATAGGCGCCGACTGCCTGCCAGGTGTTGCCGTAGCGGTTCATCTTCTGCTTGAGATGCCACGCGGCGATGTACACGTTCTTGCACGGCTCCATCAGCGTGTCGCGGCCGATCCCGTAGCGCGACAGCGTCGGCAGGTGGATCGAATTGATCTGCATCAGGCCGTAGTCGACCGAGCCGTTCGTGTTCTTGTTCAGCGCCTCGGGCCGGTTGCGCGATTCCTGCCACGCGATCGCGCGCAGGATCAGCGGATTGACCTGCTGATATTTGGCCGCTTCGTCGAAACAGTCCGCGCGTGCGTTGCCGCTGGCGAACCACGCGCCGGCGGCGATCAACGCGATCGAAGCGAACCGTCTGTTCATCGTGCGGAAACGAAAGGAAATTGCGCGAAGCTCGGGAAAACCCGTGCCTGTTATTAGTGCGACGAGAAACGCGCCGCCCGTATCATACCGGCAGACCGTCAGATTGCGACAGGCAGGAATACGGCAGCCCGGTTATACCGCATTTCCGTGTCGGTTCATCGCGAAAACCAGGGAGAGGGCCGGCATGCGGAGGGTTACATCTATCCTTACATCTTGCATACGATTCGTCGGATACCTGTCGTATGTGAGACAGTCTTCGGATCAATGTGATATTTCGGACATGAAAAACTGCTAATGTCGCCTCTTTCGGACTTGGATCCCAGCACTACCGCCGGAAGTGGCCTGAGCCGGCATCGACCCATTCATCCATGACAAGAAATCGCTTCGTTATGCGGCGTATCGCCACGACCCTGCTCGTGGCAGGCATCATCGTCTCGCAGGCCGCCTACGCTCAGGTCACGCTCAATTTCGTGAATGCGGATATCGACCAGGTCGCGAAAGCGATCGGCGCCGCGACCGGCAAGACCATCATCGTCGACCCCCGCGTGAAGGGGCAGCTCAATCTCGTGGCCGAACGGCCGGTGCCGGAAGACCAGGCGTTGAAGACGCTGCAGTCGGCGCTGCGCATGCAGGGCTTCGCGCTCGTGCAGGATCACGGCGTGCTGAAGGTCGTGCCGGAAGCCGACGCGAAGCTGCAGGGCGTGCCGACCTACATCGGCAATGCGCCGCAGGCGCGCGGCGACCAGGTGATCACGCAGGTGTTCGAGCTGCACAACGAATCGGCGAACAACCTGCTGCCCGTGCTGCGGCCGCTGATCTCGCCGAACAACACGGTGACGGCCTACCCGGCGAACAACACGATCGTCGTGACCGACTATGCGGACAACGTGCGCCGCATCGCGCAGATCATCTCGGGCGTCGACAGCGCCGCGGGCGCGCAGGTGCAGGTCGTGCCGCTGCGCAACGCGAACGCGATCGACCTCGCCGCGCAACTGCAGAAAATGCTCGATCCGGGCGCGATCGGCAACAGCGACGCCACGCTGAAGGTATCGGTCACGGCCGACCCGCGCACCAACGCGCTGCTGCTGCGTGCGTCGAACGCGTCGCGCCTCGCGGCCGCGAAGCGTCTCGTGCAGCAGCTCGACGCGCCGAGCGCGGTGCCCGGCAACATGCACGTCGTGCCGCTGCGCAACGCCGATGCGGTGAAGCTCGCGAAGACGCTGCGCGGGATGCTCGGCAAGGGCGGCAACGACAGCGGCTCGTCGGCGTCGTCCAACGATGCGAACAGCTTCAACCAGAACGGCGGCTCGTCGTCGAGCGGCAACTTCTCGACCGGCACGTCGGGCACCCCGCCGCTGCCGTCGGGCGGCCTGGGCGGTTCGTCGTCGTCGTCCGGGTATGGCGGCGGCTCGTCCGGCGGTGGCCTCGGTACCGGCGGCCTGCTCGGCGGTGACAAGGACAAGAGCGGCGACGACAACCAGCCGGGCGGGATGATCCAGGCCGACTCGGCCACCAACTCGCTGATCATCACCGCGTCCGATCCGGTGTACCGGAACCTGCGCTCGGTGATCGACCAGCTCGACGCACGGCGTGCGCAGGTCTATATCGAAGCGCTGATCGTCGAGCTGAACTCGACGACGCAGGGCAACCTCGGCATCCAGTGGCAGGTCGCGAGCGGCCAGTTTCTCGGCGGCACGAACCTGGCGCCGACGGCTGGCAACGGTTTGGGCAACAGCATCATCAACCTGACGGCCGGCGGCCTGACCAACGCCGCCGGCGGGATCACCGGCGGCGGCCTCGCGTCCAATCTCGGGCAGCTGTCCCAAGGCCTCAACATCGGCTGGCTGCACAACATGTTCGGCGTACAGGGGCTCGGCGCGCTGCTCCAGTATTTCGCGGGCGTGAGCGACGCGAACGTGCTGTCGACGCCGAACCTGATCACGCTCGACAACGAGGAAGCGAAGATCGTGGTCGGCCAGAACGTGCCGATCGCGACCGGCTCGTATTCGAACCTGACGAGCGGCACGACCAGCAACGCATTCAATACGTACGATCGCCGCGACGTCGGCCTGACGCTGCACGTGAAGCCGCAGATCACCGACGGCGGAATCCTGAAGCTCCAGCTCTATACCGAGGATTCGGCCGTCGTCAACGGCACCACCAACTCGCAGACCGGCCCGACCTTCACGAAGCGCTCGATCCAGTCGACGATCCTGGCCGACAACGGCGAGATCATCGTGCTCGGCGGCTTGATGCAGGACAACTACCAGGTGTCGAACAGCAAGGTGCCGCTGCTCGGCGACATTCCGTGGATCGGCCAGCTGTTCCGTTCGGAATCGAAGGTGCGCGCGAAGACCAACCTGATGGTGTTCCTGCGTCCGGTGATCATTTCCGATCGCAGCACCGCGCAGGAAGTCACGTCGAACCGCTACGACTACATCCAGGGCGTGACGGGTGCGTACAAGTCGGACAACAACGTGATCCGCGACAAGGACGACCCGGTCGTCCCGCCGATGCCGATCGGTCCGAGCCAGGGTGGCACGGCCGCAGGCAACCTGTTCGATCTCGACAAGATGCGTCGCCAGCAGTTGCAGCGCCAGGTGGCGCCCGTGCCGGCCCAGCCGCTGCCGGAGGCGACGCCCGCGCAGCCGCTGACCACCGCGCCGGGAGCCTCGCAGTGAGCGACGTGCTCGCGTCCTCCGCCCACGACGGCGCGCCGGGCGAACGCCAGCCGCCGTCGCCGCTCGCCGCGCGCCTGCTGCCGTACGGCTTTGCGAAGAGCGGCCAGGTGCTGATCGCGCATCAGCTCGACGACACGCTCGAGGTGTGGATCAGCGAACGCACGAGCGACGCCGCGCTCGCGGAAATCGCGCGCAACTTCGGCTCGATCGCCGTGCATCGCGTGCCGGCCGACGAGCTCGCGCAGGCGATCAACCAGGCCTACGCGCGCCAGGACGGCAGCGCCGCGCAGGTGGTCGGCGAGGTCGAAGGTGAAGTCGACCTGTCGCGGCTGATGCAGGACATCCCCGAAGTCGAGGATCTGCTCGAATCGGAAGACGACGCGCCGATCATCCGGATGATCAACGCGCTGCTCACGCAAGCGGCGCGCGAACAGGCGTCGGACATTCACATCGAGCCGTTCGAGAATGCGTCGGTCGTGCGCTTTCGCGTCGACGGCACGCTGCGCGACGTCGTGCGCCCGAAGAAGGCGCTGCACGGCGCGCTGATCTCGCGGATCAAGATCATGGCGCAGCTCGACATCGCGGAGAAGCGCCTGCCGCAGGACGGCCGCATCACGCTGCGCGTCGGCGGCCGGCCGGTCGACGTGCGCGTGTCGACGCTGCCGACCGGGCACGGCGAGCGCGCGGTGCTGCGTCTGCTGGAAAAGGATGCGCAGCGCCTGAACCTCGAAGCGCTCGGGATGGGCCGCGACACGCTCGTCCAGTTCGACAAGCTGATCGGCCGCCCGCACGGCATCGTGCTCGTCACCGGCCCGACCGGTTCGGGCAAGACGACCACGCTGTACGCGTCGATGTCGCGGCTCGAAACCGCGACGACCAACATCATGACCGTCGAGGACCCGATCGAATACGACCTGTCCGGCATCGGCCAGACGCAGGTGAACGAGCGGATCGGGATGACCTTTGCCCGCGCGCTGCGCTCGATCCTGCGCCAGGACCCGGACGTGATCATGATCGGCGAAATCCGCGACCTCGAAACCGCGCAGATCGCGGTGCAGGCGTCGCTGACGGGCCACCTCGTGCTCGCGACGCTGCACACGAACGACGCGGCGTCCGCCGTCACGCGCCTGACCGACATGGGCGTCGAGCCGTACCTGCTCGCGTCGTCGCTGCTCGGCGTGCTCGCGCAGCGCCTCGTGCGCCAGCTCTGCCCGGTCTGCAAGGAAGAGCGGCATGAGGACGGCCGTACCGTGTGGCATCCGGTCGGCTGCGCGAAGTGCGGACATTCTGGTTATGCGGGCCGGCGCGGTGTGTACGAACTGCTGGTGATCGACGATTCGATCCGCTCGCTGATTCACCGCAACGCGGCCGATGCCGAGATCCTGGCCGCCGGCCGCGCGGAAGGCATGCGCACGCTGCGCGACGACGCCGAGCGCTGGCTCGCGTCCGGCGCGACGTCGCTCGAGGAAGTGCTGCGCGTGACGGGAGGCGCATAGCGCGATGCCGGCATTCCGTTTCGAAGCAATCGATGCGGCGGGACGCGCGCAGAAAGGCGTCATCGATGCCGACAGCGCGCGCGCCGCGCGCGGCCAGCTGCGCACGCAGGGGCTCACGCCGCTCGTCGTCGAGCCGGCCGCGAGCGCGACGCGCGGCGCGCGTTCGCAGCGGCTCGCGTTCGGCCGCAAGCTGTCGCAGCGCGAACAGGCGATCCTCACGCGCCAGCTCGCGAGCCTGCTGATCGCCGGGCTGCCGCTCGACGAGGCGCTCGGCGTGCTGACCGAGCAGGCCGAGCGCGACTACATCCGCGAACTGATGGCCGCGATCCGCGCGGAAGTGCTCGGCGGCCATTCGCTCGCGAATGCGCTCGGCCAGCATCCGCGCGATTTTCCGGAAATCTACCGCGCACTCGTTGCCGCGGGCGAGCACACCGGCAAGCTCGGCATCGTGCTGTCGCGCCTGGCCGACTACATCGAGCAGAGCAATGCGCTCAAGCAGAAGATCCTGCTGGCGTTCACGTATCCGGGCATCGTCACGCTGATCGCATTCGGCATCGTCACGTTCCTGCTGAGCTACGTCGTGCCGCAGGTCGTCAACGTGTTCGCGAGCACGAAGCAGCAGCTACCGATCCTCACGGTCGTGATGATGGCGCTGTCGGAATTCGTGCGGCACTGGTGGTGGGCGGTCCTGATCGCGGTCGCGCTCATCGTGTGGTTCGTGAAGGCGACGCTGTCGCGCGCCGGGCCCCGGCTCGCGTTCGATCGCTGGGTGCTGACCGCGCCGCTCGCGGGCAAGCTCGTGCGCGGCTACAACACGGTGCGTTTCGCGAGCACGCTCGGCATTCTCACCGCGGCCGGCGTGCCGATCCTGCGCGCGTTGCAGGCGGCCGGCGAGACGCTGTCGAACCGCGCGATGCGCGCGAACATCGACGACGCGATCGTGCGCGTGCGCGAAGGCTCCGCGCTGTCGCGCGCGCTGAACAACGTGAAGACGTTTCCGCCGGTGCTCGTGCACCTGATTCGTTCGGGCGAGGCGACGGGCGACGTGACGACGATGCTGGATCGCGCGGCCGAAGGCGAAGCGCGCGAGCTGGAGCGCCGAACGATGTTCCTGACGAGCCTGCTGGAGCCGCTGCTGATCCTCGCGATGGGCGGCATCGTGCTCGTGATCGTGCTGGCCGTGATGCTGCCGATCATCGAGCTGAACAACATGGTGCAGTGACGGAGCGGCCCGATTCTGCTTGCCGGGCCGCCGCCGTTCAGCGCATGTAGATCGCGGGGGACGGCGTGTTCGCCGGGAGCTGGATTTCGGCGCGGGCGCCGTTGCGGTCGACGATGATCGAGCGCGGGCGGACTTCGGCGAGCTTCGCGCCGGACGTGACGTCCGCGCCGAGCGACACGGCGCGCGGCGGTTCGCCGCCGACGCTGACGATCGCGGCGCCGCCGTGGTCAAGCGCGAGAATGCCGAACAGGTGGATGTCCTGGACGGGATTCTTGTCAAGCTGACCGCCGAAGAGCGCCGCGGCGTCCTCGGTGCGGATCGGCAGCCGCGCGGCGGCGGCGGGCAGCGGCGCTTCGCGAGCGGACAGCGTGACGACCCAGTAGGTGGCCGTCGCGCACAAACCCGCGAAGAGGGCGAGGGAAAGGATCCGGATCGAGAGCGCGTTCATGCGCGCTATTGTACGGATGTATATGAAATTTGCGTTGGGTGAAAGCCCTCGGCGATGCGCGCCTTACAATGCGTGCTCCGCGCCCGCCGGTCCGGAAGGTTGCCGTCAGGCAATCGTCCGGTGCGCCGGGTGCGTCACTCAATCGACGACATTTTTTGGAAAGAGGTAGTCAGTCATGCAAACGTGGATCACTCGCCGCAACGCGGCCGTGCGTCGTCAGCGCGGTTTCACGCTGATCGAGATCATGGTGGTGGT
>NZ_BCPP01000152.1:0-9710 GCF_016586125.1 Burkholderia sp. E168m23 | reverse complement strand
CCCTTTCGTCAGATGATCGAGCGTCGACATGCGGCGCGCGAACAGGTACGGCGGCTCGTAGGTCAGGTTCGCGGTCACGCCGAAGCCGAGATGCCGCGTGACCTGCGCCATCGCCGGCACGAGCAGCAGCGGATCGTTGACGGGCACCTGCACCGATTCGCGCAGCGCGGCGTCCGGGCCGCCGCCGAACACGTCGTACACGCCGACGATGTCCGCGAGAAAGATCCCGTCGAACTTGCCGCGCTCGAGCGTCCGCGCGAGATCGGCCCAGTAATCGAGATCGGTGTAGTGCGCGGAGCGGTCGCGCGGATGCGTCCACAGCCCGTGGTTGATGTGCCCGACGCAGTTCATGTTGAACGCGTTGAGCAGGATCTTCTTGCGGTTCTCCGTCGTCATGCCGCCTCCGTCACCACGCGATCGCGTACAGCGAGCCGAACGCGTTGTCGAGCGCCTTGCGCACCGCCGGCGAGTGCTGGTAGATCGAGATGAACTTGCGGATGCGCGGATCGTTCGCGCTCTCGGGCCGCACGACCCACTGGATCGCGAAGTTCTTGTTCTCGGTGCCGTCGAACAGCAGCGCGCCGTTCGGGTCGGTCGTGCCGGCGAGCTTGATGAAGCTCGGGTAGCCCTGCGCGAGATCGACGTCGTCGAGCGAGCGCGCGAGCTGCGACGCTTCGAGCGGGATGATCTTCAGGTGCTTCGGGTTGGCGACGATGTCGTGCGTGGTCGCGCGGTAGTCGGCGCCCGGCTTCAGCGTGATGAGCCCCGCGCGCTGCAGCAGCAACAGCCCGCGCCCGCCGTTCACCGGATCATTCGCGATCGCGACGCGCGCGCCGTCCTTCAGCTCGGCGAAGCTCTTCACCTTCTTCGAATAGAGGCCGATCTTCATGATCGTGCCGGGCGCGATCGAGATGAAGTTGTAGCCGCCCTGCTTCTTCGCGTTCTCGAGAAACGGGATGTGCTGGAAGTAGTTGACGTCGATGTCCTTGTTCGCGAGCGCCGCGTTCGGCGTATTCCAGTCGGTGAATTCGACGATCTTCACGTCGAGGCCCTGCTCCTTCGCCTCCTTCGCGGCGATCTTCAGCGCCTCGATCTGCGGGCTGGTCGAGATGCCGACCTTCAGCGGCGCGGTGTCGGCGCGCGCGCCGTTCAGCAGCGCGACGCCGAGCAGCGCGGCCGTCAGCAGGCGGGCGAGGCGGGCCACTCGGCCGGCGGAAAAGCGGGCGGAAAACACGGGATGCAGCATGGGAACCACTCTCCTGTCCAAAGACGGTATCGATGGATGAGCGACGCCGCGGCGAACGCGCGGGCGTTCTCCGGACGGTCGTCGTCCCATCGGAAAAGGATCAGCCGATGATAGAGAGCGGCGAGAGGGCGGTCTACGAAGCGATTGTGCGAAGAAAATCGCGCGCGGCGATATGGCGGGCGGGACGGCGGCCGCCGGGCATGACCTGGCGCCCGGGCCGCCGTCAGGCCGAAATCTCGGCCTGCCCGCCGCGCCGATTCCGAAATCTCGGCCACTTCGCGTGAAAAACCCTTTCCGCAGACGAAATAAATCCCTTATGAATCAACGGATTAAAAATATTCCGGCGCGTCGGCATTCTGGCATGGGGGTTGCGTAATAGACGGCACACGATGCCGCGAAGCGATGCAGGCATTCCAAACATCAGGAGACACGTCTTGCAGACCTCTATCCATACCCCGTCCCATCCCGAGCCGATTGCCGAAGCCGGCCCCGCCACGCGCGAACGCTTCTGGCCGGAAGGCTGGTGGAAGCTGATGGAAATCCGCATCGGCATCATCCCGCTGCCGGTCTACGTGATCCTGTTCGGGCTGATCGTCGGCTTCGCGGTGACGGGCAAGGTGCCCGGCGAGATCTCGATGGCGATCGCCGTGCTCGCGTTCTTCGGCTTCACCTGCGCCGAACTCGGCAAGCGCCTGCCGCTCTTGCGCAACATCGGCGCGGCCGCGATCTTCGCGACCTTCGTGCCGTCGGCGCTCACGTACTACCACGTGCTGCCGAAGCCGGTGCTGAACCTGACGGTCGAATTCACGAAGTCGACCAACTTCCTGTACCTGTTCATCGCGTCGATCATCGTCGGCAGCATCCTGAGCATGGATCGCCGCGTGCTGATCCAGGGCTTCGTGAAGATCTTCATTCCGCTCGCGGCCGGCTCGGTCGCCGCGGCGATCGTCGGCACGGCGGTCGGCACCGCGCTCGGCCTCGGCGCACGCCACACGCTGCTGTACATCGTCGTGCCGATCATGGCGGGCGGCGTCGGCGAAGGCGCGATTCCGCTGTCGATCGGCTATTCGGAACTGATGCACCTGCCGCAGGGCGAGATGTTCGCGATGGTGCTCCCGCCGGTGATGCTCGGCAGCCTGACCGCGATCATCCTGTCGGGCGCGCTCGACATGCTCGGCAAGCGCCTGCCGCACCTGACCGGCAATGGCCGCCTGCAGGTCGGCGAAAGCGGCGACATGATGCCGGAGAACGAAGAGATCCGCGGTCACGTCGACGTCACGCACATCGCGGGCGCCGGCATCACCGCGATCACGCTGTACCTCGTCGGCCTGATGGCGCACAAGCTGTTCGGCCTGCCCGCGCCGGTCGCGATGCTGTTCCTCGCGGTGCTGGTGAAGCTCGCGCGTGCGGTGTCGCCGCCGCTGCAGGAAGGCGCGTTCGTCGTCTACAAGTTCTTCTCGACCGCCGTCACGTATCCGCTGCTGTTCGCGATCGGTGTCGCGATGACGCCGTGGGACAAGCTGACCGCCGCGTTCACGATCGTCAACGTGGTCACGATCGTGTCGACCGTCGCGACGCTGATGGGCACCGGTTTCGTGGTCGGACGCCTGCTGAAGATGTACCCTATCGACACCGCAATCGTGAACGCCTGCCACAGCGGGCAAGGCGGCACCGGCGACGTCGCGATCCTGACCGCCGCGAACCGGATGCAGCTGATGCCGTTCGCGCAGATCGCCACCCGCATCGGCGGCGCGATCGTCGTCACGGTGACGCTGATCCTGGTCGCGCACTTCGGATAACGCGCGGCCGCGCGCACCGTCGCGCCGGCCGCTTCAGACGCGCCGCCGCCGGCTCTGCCGGTGCGCGGCGCGCGTCGTTGCGGGCGACCGGCGGGGGCAACCGGCCGGCGGCGGCCGACGGTTGCGAACGGCCGACGTTGCGGGCTTCGATGAGGGCGAACGTGCAGAAGAGCTTCAAGGGAATCCCGTGGTGGGGCTGGGCCTCGGCCGCGGTGCTGTATGTCGGCGTGGCCGGCGCGGCCGTCGATTTCGCGTGGGAACGCGCGATCGACGCGCTCGAGGAGGCCGGCGCGCACCGGCTCGACCTGTATGCGTCGAGCCTGAAAAGCGAGCTCGGCCGCTTCGAGATCCTGCCCGGCCTCGTCGCGCGGCAGGACGGCGTGCGCGCGATGCTGAAAGCCGCGCCGAACGATGCGCCCGAGCTCGTGCATGCGGTGAACACCTACCTCGAAGCCGTGAACCGCGACGCGGGCAGCGGCGCGGTCGACGTGATCGATCTGCAAGGCGACGTGATCGCCGCGAGCAACTGGAACGAGACGATCAGCTTCGTCGGCACCAACGTGTCGTACCGGCCGTACTTCAAGGACGCGCTCGCGCGCGGCAGCGGCCGCTTCTTCGGCATCGGCACCAACACCGGCGTGCCCGGCGTCTACTTCGCGAGCGCGGTGCGCAGCGACGGCGTGCCGATCGGCGTGGCCGCCGTGAAGATCAGCGTCGACCCGCTCGAATCGGCATGGCGCGCGCCGGGCGTCGCCGCGCTGGTCGTCGACAGCAACGGCGTGGTCGTGATCTCGACCGAACCCGCATGGAAATTCACCGCGCTGCGCCCGATCACCGCGCAGCAACAGCGCGACATCCAGGCGTCGCGCCAGTACGCGGGCCGCACCGTCGACGCGCTGCCCTACCGCCACATCGGCGACCGCAGCTCGGCCGCGTGGTTCGGCACCTTCCCCGATCCGCGCCACGCCGGCCGCACCACGCGCTATCTCGTGATGTCGCGCCCCGCGCCGCAAGCCGGCGATTCGCTGATGGTGCTGCTCGACATTGCGGGCGCGCGGCGCCAGCAGCAGACGGCGTTCGTGTTCGTCACCGGCGCGTTCCTGATCGCCGCGCTGCTGGCCGGCTATGCGATCCAGCGCCGCCGGGCGATCCTCGCGCGGCTGAGCGCGCAGGACGCGCTGCGCCGCGCGAACGACCGGCTCGAACTGACCGTCGCGCAGCGCACGGCCGCGCTGACGGCCGCGAACGAGCGGATGCAGCGCGAGATCGACGAACGCGAACGCACCGAGCAGCGGCTGCGCGCGTCGCAGCAGGAAGTCGTGCACGCAGGCAAGCTCGCGGTGCTCGGGCAGATGGCCGCCGGCCTCACGCACGAACTGAACCAGCCGCTCGTCGCGATCCGCACGCTGTGCGACAACGCGCGCACCTTCTTCGAGCGCGGCCAGCCGGCGCCGGCGCTCGCGAACCTCGAACGAGTCGGCAAGCTGGTCGACGGCATGGCCGTGCTCACCGGCGAGTTGAAGACCTTCGCGCGCAAGCCCGACGTCGAGCGCGTCGCGGTGTCGCTGAACGAGGCCGTCGCGCATGCGCGGCTGATCTACGATGCGCGGATTCGCGACGAAGGCGTGCGGCTCGACGTGAACATCGCACCCGGCACGACGGTCTCGGCCGAATCGAGCCAGTTGCAGCAGGTGATCGTGAACCTGCTCGGCAACGCGCTCGACGCGGTGCACGACGCACCGGTGCGCCGTATCGTCATCGAGGCGGCCGAAACCGGCGATGCGGACGATGCGACCAACGCCGGCCGCGTGCGCCTGACGGTGGCCGACAGCGGCGCCGGCATCGCGCCCGACGTGCTGCCGCACCTGTTCGAGCCGTTCGTCACGACCAAGCCGCGCGGCCAGGGCCTCGGGCTCGGCCTCGCGATCACGTCGCGCATCGTCGAGGCGTTCGGCGCGAGGATCACCGCGACGAACCGCGACGAAGGCGGCGCGCAGTTCACCATCGAATTCGCGGCGGCGACGCCGCAACAGAGGACAGAGCATGGAAGATGAGATTCGGGTGCTGGTCGTAGAGGACGATGAAAACGTCCGGATCGGCGTCGAGCAGGCCGTCGCGCTCGCCGGGTTCCCGGTCGACGCGTTCGCGGCGGCCGCCGACGCGCTCGCCCACGTCGCGCCCGGCGCGCCGGTGGTGATCGTGTCGGACGTGCGGATGCCGGGCATCGACGGGCTGCAGTTGCTCGACCGCGTGATGGCCATCGATGCGCAGATCCCGGTCGTACTAATCAGCGGCCACGCGGACATCTCGACGGCCGTCGGCGCGATGCAGGTCGGCGCGTACGACTTCATCGAGAAACCGTTCTCGTCGGACCTGATCGCCGGCCGCGTCGCGCGCGCGGTGGAGAAGCGCCGCCTGACGCTCGAGGTGCAGGGGCTGCGCGCGGCGCTGAACAACTGGCAGGGCATCGAGGCGTTCGTGCTCGGCAAGTCGCCCGCGATGGCCGACGTGCGCAAGAAGATCCTGCGCCTCGCCGATACGTCGGTGTCGGTGCTGATCACCGGCGAGACGGGCACCGGCAAGGAACTGATCGCGCGCAGCCTGCACGACTTCGGCGGTCGGCGCGACGCGCATTTCGTCGCGCTGAACTGCGGCGGCCTGCCCGAGCAGGTGTTCGAGAGCGAGCTGTTCGGGCATGAGGCCGGCGCGTTCACCGGTGCGATCAAGAAGCGCATCGGCAAGATCGAATGGGCGGACGGCGGCACGCTGTTCCTCGACGAGATCGAGACGATGCCGATCGCGCTGCAGATCAAGATGCTGCGCGTGCTGCAGGAGCGCGTGGTCGAGCGGCTCGGCGCGAACGACCTGATTCCGGTCGACTGCCGCGTGGTGGCCGCATCGAAGGCCGATCTCGCCGAACTCGCCGCCGACGGGCGCTTTCGCGCGGATCTGCTGTATCGCCTCAACGTCGCGCAGATCGAGTTGCCGCCGCTGCGCGAACGGCGCGAGGACGTGCCGCTGCTGTTCGAGCATTTCGTGCTCGCGGCCGCGCGGCGCTTCGGGCAGCCGGCGCCGGTCGTCACCGCCGCGCAGGTGTCCGAACTGATGATGCACGCGTGGCCCGGCAACGTGCGCGAACTGCAGAACGTGGCCGACCGCTTCGTGCTCGGGCTGACCGGCGACAGCCTGCTGTCGTCCGGCGGCGCACCGACGGCCGGCAGCACGCTCGCGGAACAGCTCGCGTATTTCGAGCGGATGCTGATCGAGGACATGCTGCGGCGTCACAACGGCAACGTCGCGGACGCGAGCGAGGCGCTCGGCATGCCGAAGAAAACGCTCTATCACAAGCTGCGCAACCTGCGGATTCCCGCGCGCGGCGACGCGGCGGCCGACGGCGGCGAATGACGCGCACGAGGACACGCACCCCAGCATGGATCGCATCGACATCACCGACCACGGCCGCATCGCCGGCCATTTGATCCGCGGCGTCACGCGCGCGCAGAAAACCTTCCGCCCGAGCGACTGGCCCGAGCGCCTCGCGGGCGTCATCACGCTGTTCGTCGGCGAGCGGCGGCCCGGCTATCCGTGCGCGCTGTCGCGGCTCGCGATGCCGGTCGTCGACGGCGGCGTCAAATGCCTGTTCGTGTCCGACGAATTGCGCGCCGTGTGCGCCGATGCGTTCGAGTTCGCGATGCAGTTCGCGGCCGACAATGATCTGCCGGTCGAGCTCCAGGGCGTGCCCGCGTTGACGGTGCGCTGACGCGTGGGCTGCGGCCGGCGCCCTAGGGCACTTCGCCGAACAGCGCTTCGAAACCGTTCTTGCACAGCCTGAGTAAATCCTCGGGCTCGATCTGCCGGTCGGGCCGCGGAATGTCCGCCGCTGCACGAATGGTGTCGTTCACTTCAGCGAAAAATGCGCCGACGCCCGCATCGAGGGACCTGCGCTGAGCATCCGACAACGTGGGTTCGAGGCGCTTCCAGACCGGGACAAGCTCGTCCTCGATCGCGCCGCCAAAAAGGAGCATCGCATCGTGGATGTAAAGCACATCCTGAGCGCGCTTTTCCGGAATCCTGTCGTCACGAATCAGCAGCTTCTGGACCATGAAGCTCACCGGATTGGGGATACGTAGGTCGACCAGTGCATCGCCACACCCTGACTCCTCGGCGGGAATCGTCACGAGCCAAGGTTCGTGCAGCAGTATCTCCAGATGGCGCAGCTTCTGTGAAACAACGCCGGCATTCGCCTCCGTTGCGTCTTGCTCCATCCGCCTCGTGACCTTGTTGCGCCGCAAGAGGCTACCTGTCAGCGGCGTAAGAAATTCTGCGTAAAACCCGTTGGCTTGCTTGCCGAGGGTGTAACGCATCGCCGGCGGTTTGAACCCGCCGGCGAAATTCGGTTCCTCCTTGAAACCCGCGCTTTCGAGCGCCTTCTTGATATCTCCTTCGAGTACCTCGCGTTCTGCGTACGCGACGTCGGCATCCTGCGTGAAGATCGGCTTGTGGTCGGGCTTCCAGGCACGCGGCTCATACGAATAGAGCCGAAAAGCCCAGCCTCCGATGAAAACGATCCTGGCTCGCCACGGCGCCAACGTCATCGCGAGATTGCTGAAATCGGCCAATTCGCTCACGCACCTTCTCCAGTCACGTTCACGAGCACGCCGTGCTCCAGTTCAGCCGCCTGCTCCGCCCCGCGCGCCGGGTGAGCGGAAACGTCGAGCCAGGTCTGGATGATGTCCGTGACCGGCAAACCATCGCGGTAGACAACACCCCGCCCCAGTGATTGGGGAAAGCCAGGCTGTTGCAAGACGAGATCGGGGCGCTCGCCCTCTTTGGCCCGACGCAGTGGTCGCCAGTTTTCGGCTTCCATCAGGCTAGGGACCCAGACCGTTGGCGGGACGCCGCTGACATGGCCGACACCGAGTGCATCGGCCGCGGCAAAAAGGCCGAGCGTGCCGCCCTCATTCTTGAGCACCTTGCGCAACTGGACGTCCGGCGCGGCCGGCACAAGAAACTTCATCGGCACCGCCGCTGCCTGCCTCAGGTATTCAGCCTTCCAGCGTTGAGCGAGTTTTCGCCGTTGCACGACCTTCAGGAACGGCTTCGTCTCGATGAAACCCTCCTGTTTGAGCGCATGGATCAGTCGCGTCGCCGTCATTACCGAGACATCGGCGGCACGCGCGAGGTCGGTGGCCGTGGTGTATCGCCGGCCCTCCGCACCGATAAGGTTCTCTCTCTTGATATCGATCGCGAGCAGGAGCTTGAGCATCCACTGGTTCAGATCCGAGAATGCCAGCCCCGGCTGGACACTGCGACTACGGCTGTAGGAGCGAGTCGACTGCCCCGGATGCTCGGAAATATCCAGCCCCGGAAACCGGACATATCGCGTTCCGTCGGCCGAGAGTACGGCGAAGGGCTCACGGTCGGCGAACTCAGCGTGAAAATCGGCCAATCGCTGGATGAGCGACGGCGGAGCACTGCCGACCCAAATCAGAATCGCGGGCCGCATCTTCTGCCGTTTCGCGTATGCACGTGCCTCGAGGAGCGCCTGAGCAAAGAGCGCGGTAACGCGATCAGCACGCCCCTCGTTGAACGTCTTGAGGTTCGCGACGTACGTTTGGCCCTTGTCATTGCTCAGGATGAGGTCTCCGACATGATCCTGAGCAATCTCCTCGACCACGCGCCACCCCTCTGCTTTCTCGAACAACGTCCGGAAAGCGTCAAGCGCAACGCGCGCCGGCATAGGGTTCGGCAGCGATCTCATATCACACTCACTTGGCCAAGTGATATCACTTGGGCGCGTTAAATGACATGGCCATGTTATGACCATCTCGACCACGCCGCAAGTGTCCCTCGCTCCGACATCGCTTTCACACCGTCATTGTTGATGCTCGGCCACCGAGATCCTCTATGTAGGAACCCCACACGGATGCAGCCGAGTCGTATGCGAATCGTCAGTCCCCTCAGCCCGACAAGTGTTTCCAGCCGAGCCATCAATAAAATTGATCGTGACGATGAAAATTATGCGTTTTCCTTGCAGGTCGCCGTGATGCATAGTTGCGTCGTGTTGACGCACCTTTGAGTCTTTCAGTCATGAACATGCGAATCGAGCCGTCCGTGCTCGCGAACCCCGACCTGCAATTTGCGACGCTTTCGTCAGGCATCAGCCTGCCGTATGTCGAGCGGGGCAGCGGTGCGCCGATGGTGTTCGTGCACGGCTCGCTGTGCGACTACCGCTACTGGGATCCGCAACTGGCGGCGCTGTCGGCCCACTACCGCTGCATCGCGCCGAGCCTCAGCCACTACTGGCCGGCCGTCGAAGCGGGCATCCAGGACGAGTTCAGCTGGCAGAACCACGTCGACGAGCTCGCCGAATTCATCGACGCGCTCGATCTCGGCCCCGTGCACCTGGTCGGCCATTCGCGCGGCGGCAGCGTCGCGTTCAACGTCGCGCGCCAGCATCCGCACCTCGTCGAGTCGCTGACGCTCGCCGATCCGGGCGGCCCGCTCCAGCAGCCGGGCGTGCGCGAAGCCGCGCTGCCGGCCGCCGCCCTCGCGCTGCGCACGAAGGCCGTGAACCTGATCGATCAAGGCGACGTCGAAGCCGGCCTCGAGATGTTCGTCGATTCCGTGAGCCTGCCCGGCGCATGGAAGAAGAGCACGGCGCG
>NZ_BCPP01000151.1:0-9758 GCF_016586125.1 Burkholderia sp. E168m23 | reverse complement strand
CCGCATCGCTCAGCAAAAACAGGATCGGTTCGACGACTTCGTGCGGCTCCGCGAACCGGCCGAGCGGAATCGCAGCGAGCATCGGCGCACGCTTCTCCGGTTCGCTCCACGCGAACTGCGCCATCGGCGTGAGCGTGACGGTCGGGTTCACACTGTTCACACGAATGCCGTGCGGCCCGAGTTCGATGCACAGCACGCGCGTGATCGCGTCCATCGCTGCCTTCGATGCGCAATAGCTCAGATGCGCGGGCAGGCCGACGAGCGCCGCCTGACTCGACACGTTGACGATGCTGCCCCGTGCGTGCGCCGCGCCGCGTCCGTCGCGTTCGATCATCTTGCGCGCCACGGCCCGCGCGACGAGCGCCGCGCCGCGCGCATTGACGGCCATCACGTGGTCGAACTGCGCGGCGCAGACCTCGAGAGCCGGTTCGAGCGACGCGATCCCCGCACAATTGACGAGGCCGTCGAACGCGTCGTACGCGGCGAGTGCTGCGTCGATCGCGTGTTGATCGCCGCCGACATCCAGGCGCAACGTATCGCACGCAATCTCGCCGGCGAGCGTGTCGAGCGCGGCCATGTCGCGCCCCGCCGCGACGACGCGCGCACCCGCCTGCGCCAGCGCGACCGCGCATGCGCGGCCGATTCCGCTCGAGGCACCCGTGACGAGCATCGTTGCCCCGCTGAAATCGAATCGTGTGTTCATGATGACGTGCCCAGCCTGTGCATGATCGGCTTGAGTGCCGGATACAGCGCCGTGTAGAGCGCAAAACGCGCGTCGTACGTTTGCACGCGATCGGCATCGGGCCGTGCACGCTCGACGAGTGTGACCCAGCCGCCCTGCGCGTCATCGCGCGACACGAGCCCCGCGCCGACGCCCGCGAGCAGCGCGGCGCCCATCGCGGCTTCGACGTCCTGCTCGATCGTCCATACCGGAAAGCCCGTCACGTCCGCGATGATCTGCATCCACAGCGCCGAATGCGCGGCGCCGCCGACGACGATCAATCGGTCGTCCAGCGCCACCGCGCCGCGGCGGCCGGCCTCGATGTTGTGGCGCAACGCGAACGCGACGCCTTCGAGCACCGCACGATAAAGATGCGCACGGGTATGCGCGAGACTCAGCCCGACGAACGCGCCGCTCGCCTTCGCGTCCCATACCGGGCTGCGCTCGCCCATCAGGTATGGCAGGAACAGCACGCCGTCGGCGCCGGCCGGCACGCGCTCGGCCGCCTCCTCGAGCAGCACGTGCGGATCGCCGTGCGGCAACAGGCGCGCCGCATCGATTTCCGCGTGGCAGAACTGGTCGCGAAACCACGCGACCGACGCGCCGGCCGTAATTGCCCCGCCGAACACATACAGGTCGCGCTGCCCGTCGAACACGTGCGGCATGCTGACGAGGCCATGGCGCGCATCGACATGCCGGTTCACGTAACCCCAGCACATGCTGGTGCCGATCATCGCGACGTGCTGCCCGGTACGCGTCGCGCCGGCCGCGAAGGTCGCCACTGCGGCATCGACGCCGCCCGCGACGACCGGCGTGCCCGCCGGCAGCCCGAATTGCGCGGTCCATTGCGACAGCAGGCCGCCGACGACGTCCGTCGAATCGACCAGCCGCTCGGGCATCATCGTCGCCGGAATGCCGAGCATGTCGAGCGCGTCGTCGGACCACTCGCGACGCGCGACGTCGTACACGCCGCCGATATTGCCGGCCGAACTGTGGTCGACCGCGACTTCGCCGGTCAGCAGGTAGATCACGTACGCGTTCGGCGGCAGGAAATAGCGCACGTTCGCCCACACGTCGGGCCGCTGATCGCGCAGCCACAGCATCTTGGTGAAGCCGTAGTAGCTGTCGACGCCGTTGCCGGTGATCACGCGTAGCCGCTCGACGTTCACGTGTTCGTTGACCCAGTCGACTTCGGCGGTCGCGCGCCGGTCCATCCAGATCAGGCACGGATGCAGCGGCCGCATGTCGATGTCGACCGGGATGCCCGAGCCGCCGTACAGGCTGCTCACGCACACCGCACGGATCGCGTCGGCCGGCACGCCCTGCGCCCGCGCGTCGCTCACGCAGCCCGCGATGCAGTCGCGCACCGCGTCGAACCACACCTGCGGCCACTGCTCGGCCCACAGCGGACGCGGCGTATCGGGCTGGTAGCCGGACGAGCGCCGCGCGACGATCGTGCCGTGCCGGTCGACGAGCAGCGCCTTGGTGCTCTGCGTGCCGATGTCGACGCCTATGACGTATTCCATGATGTCTCCGGTGAGGCGCACGCCGGCCGTCAGCGGGCCGGCTTCAGCAGCACCTTGATCGATTCGGGCGATTTCGCGACACGGATCGCATCGTCCCAGTCTTCCAGCGCGAAACCGTGCGTGACGATGCCCTTCGACGTGACGAGCCCGCGCGCGAGCAGGTCGATCGCGACCGGATAGCAGTATGGCCCGAGGTGCGCACCGCGTACGTCGAGCTCCTTGCGGTCGCCGATGATCGACCAATCGACGGTCGCATCCTCGCCGAACACGCTGAATTCGACGAAGCGGCCGAGCTTGCGGATCAGGTCGAGCCCCTGGTTCACGCCGACCGGCGCGCCGGTCGTCTCGATGTACACGTCGCAGCCGTAGCCGTCGGTGAGCGCGCGGACGATCTCGCGCGCGTCGTCGCGCTGCGGGTTGATCGTCACGTCGGCGCCGTACTGGCGCGCGAGTTCGAGCCGTTCGTCGATCAGGTCGATCACGACGAGTTTCTTCGGCGTCTTCAGGTGCGCGACCTGCGTCATCATCAGCCCGAGCGGGCCCGCGCCCGCGATCACGACGACGTCGTCGAGCTGGACGTCGCCGCGGTTCACCGTGTGGATCGCGCACGACAGCGGCTCGATGATCGCCGCATCCTCGAGCGATACGCCGAGCGGAATCTTGTGAACGATCGCGGTCGGCGGAATGCGCATGTACTCGGCCATCCCGCCGTCGGCGACCTCGCGCTGGAAACCGAAGATATTGTGTACCTCGCACATCCAGTACTGGCCCGACTTGCAGTAGCGGCACTTGCCGCACGGCACGATCTGCTCGGCGATCACGCGGTCGCCCAGCGCCACGCCGAAATGCTCGGCCGCGCCGTCGCCGAGCGCCTCGACATGGCCGAAGAATTCATGGCCGGGAATGACCGGCGCCTTCACCCACGGGCTGGGGCCGCCCCAGAACATCTTGGCGCCGGTGTAGCACTTGCAGTCGCTCGCGCAGATCCCGCACGCGGCGATGCGGATCACGAGTTCGTTCGCGCCGGGATTCGGCTTCGCGACCTGCTCGACGCGATAGTCCTCGGGGCCGTGGCAGACGACCGCGGTCATGCGCGGCTGGGCTTCGGGTGTCGTCATGAGTTGTCTCTTTCCTGAGTGATTCGGATGGCTGATTGATTGATCGTTACCGCGATCGCTCACGGCTGATGTAGATCGCGAGCAGGATGATTCCGCCCTTGATCACGTTCTGCACATACGGGTTCACGCCGATCATGTTGAGCCCGTTGTTGAGCACGCCGAGCAGCAGCGCGCCGACCAGCGTGCCGAGGATCGCCCCGCGCCCGCCGGAGATCGACGTGCCGCCCATCACGACGGCCGCGATCGCGTCGAGTTCGAAGCCCACGCCCGCGTTCGGCTGCCCGCTCATCAGGCGTCCGGTCAGCACGATCGCGGCGAGCGCCGACGTGAGCCCGGCCAGCGTGTAGACGATCAGCTTCACGCGCGCGACTCGCACGCCGGTGAGCCGCGTCGCCTGCTCGTTGCCGCCGATCGCATACACGTAGCGGCCGAACGGCATCCGGTCGAGCAGCAGCCACGCGATCGCATAGACCACCAGCATGATCAGCACCGGCGCCTGGATGCCGAGCACCTTGCCGCTGCCGAAGAACGCGACCCAGTCGGGCAGCCCGTCGATCGGATAGCCGCCCGTGTAGATCAGCGCGAGGCCGCGTGCGATGCCCATCGTCGCGAGCGTGACGATGATCGGCGGCATCCCGGCGAACGCGACGAACACGCCGTTCAGGAAGCCGAAGCCGAGGCCGACCGCGATGCCGATCGCCAGCGCGGCGACCGCGTTGACGCCCGCGACCATCAACCCGGCCGCGAGCGTGCCCGACAGCGCCATCACCGAGCCGACCGACAGGTCGATCCCGCCGGTCAGGATCACGCAGGTCATGCCGACCGCGATGATCGCGTTGATCGACACCTGGCGCAGCACGTTCTCGAGGTTCGCGGCGGACAGGAAGCTGGGGCTCGCGATCATCATCGCGATGCACACGACGATCAGGCCGACGAGCGGATAGAACAGCGTCGAGCGGCGCAACTGCGCCCACATCGCGCGGGGCGGCGGCGCGTCGCCGTTTCCGGCGGTGGCCGCGAGCGTCGTGGAAGGCGTGGAAGAAGAATCAGGCAGGTTCATGGGTCGCTCCTCGCGTGCCGGCCGTGGCATAGGTCATGACCGTGTCGGGATCGATCTCGTCGCCTTCGAGCGTCGCCTCGATGCGGCCCTGCCGGAACACGGCGACGCGATCGCACATGCCGACGATTTCCGGCAATTCGGACGAGATCATGATGATGGCGTAGCCGCGCGCGGTGAGTTCGCGCATCAGCCCGTAGATTTCGGCTTTCGCGCCGACGTCGATGCCGCGCGTCGGCTCGTCGAAGATCAGCACCGACGTGTGATGGTTCAGCCAGCGCGCGATCACGACCTTCTGCTGGTTGCCGCCGGACAGCGTCGCGACCTCGGTGTGGATCGACGGCGCCTTCACGCCGACGCGCCGCATCACGTCGTGCGTGGTGCGCGCTTCGCCGCGCCGGTCGATCAGCCAGCGCATCGACCGGTACTTGCCGAGGTTGTTCAGCGAGATGTTGTCGCGAATCGAGAACGACGTGACGAGCCCTTCCGTCTTGCGGCTTTCCGGCAGAATGCCGATGCCCGCGCGCAACGCATCGGCCGGATCGGCGAGCTTCGCCGCCGCGCCGCGCACGCGCAGTTCCTTGCGATGCGCGCGCGTCGCGCCGATCACCGCGAGCGCGGTTTCGGTGCGTCCCGAACCGACGAGCCCCGCGAAACCGAGGATCTCGCCTTCACGCAGCGCGAAGCGGTTCACCGGGCCGTCGCGCTCGATCTGCAGCGCATCGACTTCGAGCACGGCCGGCGCGTCGGCCGGCAATACCGGCTTCGGCGGAAAGCTGCTTTCGATCCGGCGACCGACCATCATGCGCACCAGTTGCTCGACGTCGGTGCGCGCGACCTCGGTCGTCGCGACGTACTGGCCGTCGCGCAGCACCGTAATGCGGTCGCACACCACGAAGATTTCGTCGAGGTGATGCGAGATGAAGATCATCGCGACGCCCTGCCGCTTCAGCTCGCGCATGATCGCGAACAGGTGCTCGGCCTCGGCCGGCGTAAGCGTCGCGGTCGGTTCGTCGAGGATCAGGATGCGCGCGTCGAGCGACAGCGCCTTGCCGATCTCGACGAACTGCTGCTGCGCGACCGACAGCGTACGGATCGGCGCATCCAGATCGATCGCCACGCCCAGGCGCGCGAAGATGGCCGCGGCCGCCGCGCGCATCCGCTTGCGGTCGCGCGCGCCCCAGCGATTGCGCAGCTCGCGGCCGAGGAACAGGTTGTCGACGGCATCGAGGTGCGGAATCAGGCTGAACTCCTGAAACACGATGCCGACGCCGGCCGCGACCGCGTCGTGATAATCCGCGAAATGGCGCGCGGCGCCGTCGATCTCGATCGTACCGGCATCCGGCTGGTGGATGCCGCACAGGATCTTCATCAGCGTCGACTTGCCCGCGCCGTTCTCGCCGAGCAGCGCATGGATCTCGCCGCGCGCGATTTCCAGATCGATGTCGGACAGCGCCTTCACGCCGGGAAAGCTTTTCGTGATGTGGCTGAGCCTGAGTATCGTGTCCATCGGCTTCTCCGTGCGAAGGGCGTCGGCCACGCCGCCGCCCTTCGCGTCGCGTCGCACGTCGTTCACCAGCTGAAACCCTTCGCGTTGCCGCGATCGACGACCTTCACGTCGACGGGAATCGCCTTCGGCACCGTCGCGCCCCACTTGCGCGCGATCGCGATGCCGAGCGCGATGCGCACCTGGTCGGCCGGGAACTGCGCGGTCGTCTCGATGAACTTCGAGTTCGGTTTCTGGATCGCGGCGATCGCCTCGGGTGCGCCGTCGACGCTCGTCAGCTTGATGTCCTTGCCGGAACCCTCGATCGCGGCGAGCGCGCCCATCGAGCCGCCGTCGTTCACGCTGAAGAGGCCCTTCAGGTTCGGATGCGCGGAGATCATGTTCTCGGTGACCGACAGCGCGGTCGCGCGCTCCTGCTTGCCGTTCTGCGTGTCGACGAGCTTCACGTTCGGGAATTTCGCGAGCCCGGCCTTGCAGCCGCGCACGCGTTCGAGAATCGGCACGACCGGAATGCCGTCGAGGATCGCGACCTCGCCGCTGCCGCCGATCGCCTTCGCGAGGTATTCGCACGACATCACGCCCGCGTCGTAATTCTTCGAGCCGACGAACGAATCGACCGGGCCGTTCGCGTTCGCATCGACGGCGACGACCACCGCGCCCGCCTTCTTCGCCTGCGTGATCGCCGACTGGATGCCGGTCGAATCGGTCGGGTTCACGAGCAGGATGTCGATCTTCTTCTGCAGCATGTCCTCGACGTCGCTCACCTGCTTGCTGACGTCGTGATGCGCGTCGGTGACGACGACCTGCGCACCGATCGACGCGGCCGCGTCGTTCAGCGCCTTCTGCATCGTCACGAAGTACGGGTTGTTCAGTTCCTGGAACGTCATGCCGATCCGCAGCGGCGCGGCATGCGCGGCGGCGGCGGCGGGCAACAGGGCCGCGCCGGCGAGCGCGGCAACGGCCGCCAGGCGGGCGGCGCGACGGGGGGATGTAGCGGGCGATGCGTGCGTCATGACGGTGTCTCCAAAAATTGTGTGCGGCTTTTTCGTGGGTGAATACGCCCCTCGCGACGTGAGCGACGCGATCGGCGGGGTAAAACGGCGGGGAAACTCAGGCGGGCAACGGCCCGGCGGTCATCCGGGCTGCGGCGTGAGTTCGGGCGCACCGGGCGTCAGCACGCGCGGCGGCAGCGGATTACCGGTCGGCGCCGCATGCAGCGCCAGCTCGCGGCTGCGCGCGTTCAGGCGCTGCAGCGCGCGGAATTCGGACGGCGCCATCCCCTTCACCGCGCGGAACTGGCGGTTGAAGTTCGACACGTTGTTGAAGCCGGCCTGGAAACAGATGTCGGTGATGCTCGCGTCGTCGGCGAGCAGCATCTGGCAGGCGGACTCGATCCGCAGACGATTCACGTACTGGACGAACGGCATGCCGGTATGGCGATGGAACGTGCGCGAGAACGCGCTGACGCTCTGCCCGGTCAGTTGCGCGAGATCGGATTCGCGCAGCTCGGATGCGAGGTTCTTGCCGATATACGACAGCGCGTGGCTCAGGCGCGTGGGCGTGACGTCGGCCTGGTCGTACGCGGGGCTCGCGAGCAGCGTGCGTTCGGCCGCGCCGCACAGCCGCTCCAGGATCGTCATGAACAGCGCGATGCGGCGCATGCCGCGCGCGGTCAACAGTTCATCGAACAACGGCGCGATTGCAGCGCTCGTCGCGGCGTCGAAGCCGACCCCGCGCCGCGCGTCGTCCAGCAGCGTCTGCGCATCGCGGCATTCGGGGAACGCGTCCATGCAGCGGCGCACGAACGACGGATCGAACTGGATCACGAGATTGCGGCGCTCGACGGTTTCGCCTTCGGCCATGTCGCTGACCCAGTTGTGCGGCAGGTTCGGGCCCAGCAGCACGAGATGGCCGGGGCCGAACGAGCCGATGTGATCGCCGACGAAATACTTGCCGTGCGTCGCGACGATCAGGTGCAGCTCGAATTCGGGATGGAAATGCCAGCGGATCGTGCGGTACGGATAGCCGTGCGACCAGACCTTGAACGACTCGTCGCGTCGCACGTCGACCACTTCGAGATCGGGGTGCATCATGTTGGCGTCTCCATTCCCATATATTGCTGGCCGGCCTGTTCGGCTGTGCGCGCATCGCCGCGTGTCTCGCGCGGCGATGCGACCGGTCGCATGGGAAGCAATGTAGGTCGATCGAGCGCGCGGCTCCACCAACTTTACGCCTGATTTTCGATACTTTTTTGCCGCCCACCGGCTGAAATGGCGCCGGATGGCAAATTTGTTGCAGCGCGGAACGACGCGGGCGGCCGCCCGCGCCACGGCCAGCACCGGCTTATGCCGCCGCGTGCTCGCGCGCCGTGCGTACCTCGTACGTCTTCAGGTGGTTGTACGCGATCCGCAGCAGCGACAGCGTGTCTGTCGCCTGCGGGTCGCGCCGCGCGAGCAGGTCGCCGATCACGTGATCGGCTTCGACGCGCGCGTGGTTCTCGACGTCGCGCAGCATCGACGCGGTCAGCGGCGACGGCGTCAGCACCATCCGCTGCATCCGCTCGCTGGCCGCCGGATCGGGCCGGTGGCCGTTGTGTTCCGCGATCGCGCTGCATTCGGCGAGCATCGTCTCGAGCAGGCGGCGGCCGTCCGGCGCGGCGAGAATGTCGCCGATCGAACCGCGAAACAGCGACGTACTCGCGGCGAGCGTCGCGAGGAACACCCACTTGTCCCACATCCGCGCGGCGATGTCGTCGCTGAGCGTGGCGTCGAAACCCGCGCCGCCGAGCACGTCGGCCACCGCGCGCACGCGCGGCGATTCGCCGCCGGCAAGCTCGCCGAACGATACGCCGTGCGTGTCGTTCAGGTGCACGATGCGCTGCTCGCGATCGAGCGTCGCCGCGATCACGCACAACCCGCCGAGCACCGGCGCGGCGCCGAAGCGCTCGCGCAGCACGTCGAGATGGCGCATCCCGTTGAGCATCGGCAGGATCAATGTCTGCGGGCCGACGAACGGCGCGAACGATGCAATCGCGTCGTCGAGGCTGTACGCCTTGCAGCTCAGCAGCACGAGGTCGAACGGCGCGACGCCGGCGCCTGCATCGCCCGCGCGCACGGTCTGCACGTTCGCGAGCGTCAGGTCGCCGCGCGGGCTGCGGATCAGCAGCCCGTCGCGCGCGAGCGCGGCAGCGCGGCCGTCGCGCACCAGGAACGTCACGTCGCGCCCCGCCGCGACCAGCCGGCCGCCGAAGTATCCGCCGACCGCGCCGGCCCCTACCACCAGAATCCGCATCGTTGCCTCCTTTCGGTTTCGGTCGGCGTCGCGCTGCCGCCCGTGCGAGGCGCGACGCCGACCGTCGCCCGACAGTATAGCGGCCGCTGTTATGCATATGCATAGATGCCCGCGCTCGCGTCGCGGGCATGGGGAAATGACGGCTTCTAAGGGATTTCCCGTCTACGGCGACGCGCATGGCGCGCCGTCAAACCACTTATCCCGTCACGCCGCTCCGGCGAGCTTCCACGACTGACCGACCTCATACCATGCGCAATCTTTCCCTGAATCAGAAACTCGCCTCGATGATCGTCATCCTGTGGCTCGGCCTGCTCGTGATCGCCGGGCTCGGCGCATGGCAGACCCGCGCGTCGATGATCGCGGACCGCCGCGACCAGCTCGCATCGCTGGTCGCGCAGGCCGCGAGCGTGACCGATCACTACTACAAGCTGTCGCAGCAGAACGTGATGCCGGAAGCCGACGCGAAGCAGAAGGCGATCGAGGCGATCGCCGCGATGCGCCACGGCGCCGACGGCTATATCTCGATCAACGATTCGAA
>NZ_BCPP01000150.1:0-9770 GCF_016586125.1 Burkholderia sp. E168m23 | reverse complement strand
AGCGGCAGGCGCTTCTCCAGCACGCACGGCACGCCGCCGAGCGCGGCATGCGCGTCGCGTGCTTCCTGCGCGGTGGCGACGCGCACCTGGCCCTTGCCGTCGTAACCGAGGCGGGCCGTCTTCAGGATGCCCGGCAGCACCGCGTCAAGCGCCGCATCGTCGAGCGCGGCAAGCGCCGCCGCCGATTCGATCACGACGTGCGGCGCGACCGGCACGCCCGACGCCTCGATGAAACGCTTCTCCGCGATCCGGTCCTGCGCGACCGCGACGCAGCGGCCAGCCGGGGCGACGAACGTCGTGCGCGCGAGGAAATCGAGGCTCGCGGCCGGCACGTTCTCGAACTCCGTCGATACGGCCTCGCACAGGTCGGCCAGTTCGGCAAGCGCGGCTTCGTCGTCGTACGCCGCGCGCAGGTGCCGATCGGCGACCGCGCCGGCGGGGCTCGCCGGATCGGGATCGAGCACGGCGACGCGATAGCCCATCGACTGGGCGGCAAAGCAGAACATGCGGCCGAGCTGGCCGCCGCCGACCATGCCCAGCCACGCGCCGGGCAGGATCGGGGAAACGGAATCAGGAGTTGCGGTCATGTCAGTGGTCGGTTGCGGCGGAACGCGGAACGGCCCGCCGCAGTGGGAAAATCCGGCGCCGGCCGCGTCGTGCGGCCGCGCGCCATGCCGTCATTCCAGCGGCGGCAGCACCATCGCGTGCGCGGCTTCGTTCTGGCGCACGCGGAACGCGGCGAGCCGGTTCGCGTAGTCGACCGAGTTGCCGGACAGGATCGACACCGCGAACAACGCGGCATTCGCGGCGCCGGCCTCGCCGATTGCGAACGTCGCGACCGGCACGCCCTTCGGCATCTGCACGATCGAGTGCAGCGAATCGACTCCCTTCAGGTACTTGCTCGCGACCGGCACGCCGAGCACGGGCACCGTGGTCTTCGCGGCCAGCATGCCGGGCAGGTGCGCGGCGCCGCCGGCGCCCGCGATGATCGCGCGCAGCCCGCGCTCGCGCGCCTTCTCCGCATAGTCGAACATCTCGTCGGGCATCCGGTGCGCGGACACGACCTTCGCTTCGTACGGCACGCCGAATTCCTGCAGGATGGCGACCGCGTGCTTCATCACGTCCCAGTCGGAACTCGAACCCATCAGCACGCCGATGAGCGGCGCGCTGTGCGTGTGGGCAGTCTGGATTTCGCTCATGTCGTCGGTACCTCGATCAGGCGAGCGACTGGCCGGTGATGCGCTCGAGCGCTTCCTGGTACTTCGCGGCCGTCTTCTCGACGACGTCGGCCGGCAGCGCCGGCGCCGGCGCCGTCTTGCCCCACGGCTGCGCCTCGAGCCAGTCGCGCACGAACTGCTTGTCGAACGACGGCGGATTGGTGCCGACTTCGTACTGGTCGGCCGGCCAGAAGCGCGACGAATCGGCGGTCAGCACTTCGTCCATCAGGTACAGCTTGCCGTGGTTGTCGAGGCCGAATTCGAACTTCGTGTCGGCGATGATGATGCCGCGCGTCGCCGCGTAGTCGGCCGCTTCCTTGTACAGCTTGATCGAGATGTCGCGGATCGTCGCGGCCAGCTCGGTGCCGATGCGGCGCTCGGTTTCCTCGAACGTGATGTTCTCGTCGTGCTCGCCCATCTCGGCCTTCGCGGCCGGCGTGAAGATCGGCTCGGGCAGCTTCTGCGCGTTCTGCAGGCCCGCCGGCAGCTGCACGCCGCACACGGCGCCCGACGCCTGGTATTCCTTCCAGCCGCTGCCGGCCAGGTAGCCGCGCACGACCGCTTCGATCATGATCGGCTCGAGGCGCTTGACGACCACGCCGCGGCCCTTCACCTGCTCGACCTCGTCGGCCGCGACGACCGCTTCCGGCGCGTCGCCCGTCAGATGGTTCGGCACGATGTGCGCGAGTTTGTCGAACCAGAAGTTCGCCATCTGGTTCAGCACGCGGCCCTTGTTCGGAATCGGCTCGCCCATCACCACGTCGAACGCCGACAGGCGATCGGTCGTGACGATCAGGAGCTTGTCGTTGCCGACCGCGTAGTTATCGCGAACCTTGCCGCGACCGAGGAGCGGCAGCGAGCGGAGCGTGGATTCGTAAAGGGTAGACATCGTCTTTTCGCAGATAAGGAGCCAAACAAAAAGGGAAACGCCGTTCCCCGCGGCAGGCGGGAACGGCGGTCTTGCAATACGTCGGCGAACCGGCGGGCGCAACGCCCGGGCGGCTGCCGGCCGGCCCTCGTTCGGCCGGACGGAACGGCTGCCGGGGCCGGATCGAATCCGGCCGACCGGGCGGCCAGCCCGTGCCCGGCGGCAGAACCAGGCGGGGCAAATCGTACTACAGTCTCAGCGCACGACCTGTGCGAGCGCGCCCGACTTGTACTGCTCGGCGATCTTGTCGAGCGACACCGGCTTGATCTTGCCGGCCTGGCCTTCGCAGCCGAACGCGAGGTAACGGTCGACGCACACCTTCTTCGCGGCTTCGCGCGCGGGCTTCAGGTAGTCGCGCGGATCGAACTTGCCCGGGTTCTCGAACAGGTAGCGGCGGATCGCGCCGGTGATCGCCAGACGCAGGTCGGTGTCGATGTTGATCTTGCGCACGCCGTGCTTGATGCCTTCTTGGATTTCCTCGACCGGCACGCCGTAGGTTTCCTTCATGTCGCCGCCGAATTCGCGGATCTCGGCCAGCAGTTCCTGCGGCACCGACGACGAACCGTGCATCACCAGGTGCGTGTTCGGGATGCGCGCGTGGATTTCCTTGATGCGCTGGATCGACAGGATGTCGCCCGTCGGCTTCTTCGAAAACTTGTACGCGCCGTGCGACGTACCGATCGCGATCGCGAGCGCGTCGCACTGCGTGAGCTTCACGAAGTCGGCGGCCTGCTCCGGATCGGTCAGCAGCTGCTCGCGGGTCATCGTGCCTTCCGCGCCGTGGCCGTCCTCCTTGTCGCCCTTCATCGTCTCGAGCGAGCCGAGCACGCCGAGTTCGGCTTCGACCGTCACGCCGATCGAGTGCGCCATCTCGACGACCTTGCGCGATACGTCGACGTTGTACTCGTACGATGCGACCGTCTTGCCGTCGGCTTCGAGCGAACCGTCCATCATCACGCTCGTGAAGCCGCTGCGGATCGCGGCCGTACAGACGGCCGGCGACTGGCCGTGATCCTGGTGCATCACGACCGGGATGTGCGGATACGATTCGACCGCCGCTTCGATCAGGTGGCGCAGGAACGGCTCGCCCGCATACTTACGCGCGCCGGCCGATGCCTGCATGATCACGGGCGCGCCGACCTGATCCGCCGCCGCCATGATCGCCTGGACCTGCTCCAGGTTGTTCACGTTGAAGGCCGGCAGGCCGTAACCGTGCTCTGCCGCGTGGTCCAGCAATTGACGCATTGATACGAGAGGCATTGTGGAACTCCTTGGAATGAAAACCGGTGCGCCCTGACGCCGGCGCGGCGCTCGCTCCCCTCTGAACCGGGACGGCGCGGCGCGGCTGAGCGTCGAATAGCCGCATTTTATCGCGAAGCGCCTCCGATTCCGACCGCCCGGAGGGCCCCGCTCGCAATTTGTTACGTTCGCACGGCACAATGCGGCCAAAAAGGAGAAAAAAAGCCGCGCGGGGCTTCGGACCCCGCGCGGCTTTTGTGCAAAAACGGTGACGGATCAGCTTCGGCCGATCCGGGTAGCCGACCGCGGGCCGGCTCGATGCGGCTTAGCCGGCGCTCAATAGTGCTCGCCGACCCGCACGATCTTCAGCGTGTTGGTGCCGCCCGCCTGCCCCATCGGCTCGCCGACGGTCAGCACGACCATGTCGCCATGCTGCACGTAACCTTGCTTGACGACGATCTCGAGCGCCGCCTGCAGCGCCGAATCGCGGTCGCTGTTGAAGTCGACGTGCAGCGGCGTCACGTTGCGATAGAGCGCCATCGTGCGCTCGCTGCCGACGCGCGGCGTCAGCGCGAAGATCGGCACGTGCGTGTAGTGACGCGACATCCACAGCGCGGTCGCGCCCGATTCGGTCAGTGCGATGATCGCCTTCGCGCCCAGGTGATACGCGGTGAACAGCGCGCCCATCGCGATCGACTGGTCGATCCGCGTGAACGTGCGGTCGAGGAAATCCTTGTCCAGCTCGACTTCTTCGGACTTTTCCGCTTCGACGCACACGGCCGCCATCGTCTCGATCGTGACGACCGGATACTTGCCGGCGGCCGTCTCGGCCGACAGCATCACCGCGTCGGTGCCGTCGAGCACCGCGTTCGCGACGTCCGATACTTCCGCACGGGTCGGCACCGGCGCGTAGATCATCGATTCCATCATCTGCGTCGCGGTGATCACGAGCTTGTTCGACTCGCGCGCCATCCGGATCATCCGCTTCTGCAGCGCCGGCACGGCCGCGTTGCCGACTTCCACCGCGAGGTCGCCGCGCGCGACCATGATGCCGTCGGACGCGTCGAGGATGCTCTGCAGCGCCGGAATCGCCTCAGCGCGCTCGATCTTCGCGATCATCTTCGGCTTGATGCCGTACGGCGCGCCCGCGATGTTCGCGAGCTGGCGCGCCATTTCCATGTCGGTCGCATTCTTCGGGAACGACACCGCGACGAGGTCCGCGCCGAGCGACATCGCGGTACGGATGTCTTCCATGTCCTTCGCGGTCAGCGCCGGCGCCGACAGGCCGCCGCCCTGGCGGTTGATCCCCTTGTTGTTCGACAGCTCGCCGCCCACCCTGACGGTCGTGTGAATCTCGTCGCCGAGCACGCGCTCGACGGTCAGCACGATCAGGCCGTCGTTCAGCAGCAGCAGGTCGCCCGGCTTCAGGTCGCGCGGCAACTCCTTGTAGTCGAGGCCGACGCGCTCGTCGTTGCCGAGTTCGCAGCCCGCATCGAGAATGAACGGCTGCCCCGGCACGAGCGTGGTCTTGCCGTTCTCGAACTTGCCGACGCGGATCTTCGGGCCCTGGAGGTCGGCCATGATCGCGATCTCGCGCCCGACCTTGCGGGCGGCCTCACGCACCATTTCGGCGCGCTGGCGGTGATCGTCGGCCGTGCCGTGACGAAAAATTGAGCCGCACGACGTCGAGGCCCGCCTGCATCATCTGCAGCAGAATCTCCGGCGAACTGGATGCCGGGCCGATCGTGGCGACTATCTTGGTGGCGCGCTGCATGAAACTCCTCATCTGGATCAAGGTGGATGCGCTGGGTGAAACGCTGCGAGAGCCGGAAGCGGCAGGCCCAGCGGCCGCCGCTCCGGGGAGCGTGCCGGTGCTGGTGCCCGGCATCGCTTTGTTCTGAAATTCGTGGTGCTGCACGGCCGCGTCGCCGGCGGCCGCCGGTGCGCGCGGGGCGGTGTTCGCCCGCGCGGGCGCGCGTTTGCGCTTGCCCGCGCCGGCCGGCTGCTCCGCTTTCGCGGAGCGCGCGGCCTTCGTCACCCCTGCGCGCGCCGCCACGCTCAGGCCGCCCGCGTTTCGAGCACTTCCACCGCCGGCAGCTTCTTCCCCTCGAGGAACTCGAGGAAGGCGCCGCCGCCCGTCGAGATGTAGCTGACCTGGTCGTGGATGCCGTACTTCGCGATGGCCGCGAGCGTGTCGCCGCCGCCCGCGATCGAGAACGCGGACGATTTGGCGATCGCTTCGGCGAGCGTCTTGGTGCCGTTGCCGAACTGGTCGAACTCGAACACGCCGACCGGGCCGTTCCACACGATCGTGCCGGCCTTCTCGAGCTGGCTCGCGAGTGCCTTGGCCGTATCGGGGCCGATGTCGAGGATCATGTCGTCCGCTTCGATGTCGGCGACCTGCTTCACCGTGGCCGCGGCCGTCGGCGAGAATTCCTTGGCGGTGACGACATCGGTCGGGATCGGCACCGACGCGCCGCGCTCGCGCGCTTCGTCGATGATCGCCTTCGCCTCGGCGACGAGATCGGCTTCCGCGAGCGACTTGCCGATCGACAGGCCCGCCGCGAGCATGAACGTGTTCGCGATGCCGCCGCCGACGATCAGCTGGTCGACCTTGCCGGCCAGCGACTTCAGGATGGTCAGCTTGGTCGACACCTTCGAGCCGGCGACGATCGCCACCAGCGGGCGGGCCGGGTTGCCGAGCGCCTTGCCGAGCGCGTCGAGTTCGGCCGCCAGCAGCGGGCCCGCGCACGCGATGGGCGCGTATTTCGCGATCCCGTGGGTGGTCGCTTCCGCGCGGTGCGCGGTGCCGAACGCGTCGTTCACGTACACGTCGCAGAGCTTCGCCATCTTCTGCGCGAGCTCATCCGAATTCTTCTTCTCGCCCTTGTTCACGCGGCAGTTCTCGAGCAGCACGACCTGGCCCGGCGCGACGTTCACGCCGTTCTCGACCCAGTTCGACACCAGCGGCACGTCGCGGCCGAGCAGTTCGGCGAGACGCTTGGCGACCGGCGCGAGCGAGTCTTCCGGCTTGAATTCGCCTTCGGTCGGACGGCCGAGGTGCGACGTGACCATCACGGCCGCGCCGGCGTCGAGCGCGGCCTGGATGGCCGGCACGGACGCGCGCACGCGGGTGTCCTCGGTGATGTTGCCGTGATCGTCCTGCGGGACGTTCAGGTCGGCGCGGATGAACACCCGCTTGCCGGCGAGCTGGCCGGCGGCGATCAGGTCGGTAAGACGCTTGACTTGGCTCATGTTGAACAGATTGAAGTAGTGGATGGGGAAAGGGGGTTCACGCTGGACGTGCGCGGGCTGCCGCGAAAGGGCGCCGGATGCGGCCGTGGCTGGCGGTTCGCATGACGCGCACGGGTAAAAAATCTCGAACGGGCATTCTAGCCGATCCACCCGGCAGACTGACCCGTGCGGCGGCGAATTCCGCCTATTTGGGATCGCGCGCCGGCACGGACGCATTGCGGCAGTGCAGCAATACGCGCGCGCAACCGGGCGGCGCCGGCCAGGCCGGAACGGCGGCCCATCAGAAGATCAGGCGGAGCGCGGTGAACACGAGCATGCCGACGACGATCGTGCCGAGCATGCTGCGCCGCCACAAAAACCAGCCGAGGCCGGCGAGCGCCGCGTAGAACGGATGGTTGGACAGCGCGAACGACAGCCCGGCCGGCGTTTCGAGCACGTCGGGCAGCACGACGGCGACCAGCGCGGCGGCCGGCGCGTAGCGCAGCGCGCGCTGCGCGCGTTCGGGCAAGACCGTGCGCTCGCCGCCGATCAGGAACAGCGCGCGCGTGACGGCCGTGACGATCGTCATCCCGACGATGACGATCCAGATCTCGGTCGCGCTCATTCCATGTCCTTTTCGTGCACGGTTTCGGTACGGATGCGCCGCCAGTCGGCCCGCTCGACGAAGAAATCGGCTGTGCAGCCGGCCGCGAGCGCGGCGAGCACCGCGATCGGCAGCGCGAGCCGGTACGGCAGGTCGAACGCGACGAGCGACACGATCCCGGCGACCGCGACGGCCGCGAGCGTCGAGCGGTTCGCGACCGCCGACACCATGATCGGGATCAGCGCGAGCGTGCCGGCCAGCTCCAGCCCCCAGCTCGCCGGAAAGACGCTCGCGAGCAGGATGCCGGCGAGCGAGGACACCTGCCACGACGCCCAGCTCGCGAGCGCCATCCCCCAGAAATACGCTTCCTTGCCCGGCACGCGGCCGTACGCGAAGCCCTGTTTCTGGAACAGCAGGTAGATCACGTCGCCGTTGAAATAGCCGATCGCGAGGCGCCGCCACAGCGGCAGGTAGGAAAAATGGGGCGCCAGCCCGGCGCTGAAGATCACGAAGCGCATGTTGACCATCGCGGCCGTGAGCAGCACGGTCCAGATCGGCAGCTTCGCCGCGAGGAGCGGCAGCACCGCGAGCTGCGACGAGCCCGCGTAGACGAACAGCGACATCGCGCTCGCCTGCCCGAGCGTCATCACGGACTTGCTCATCGCGATGCCGGTGACGAGCCCCCAGGACAGGATCGCCATCAGTGTCGGGGAATAGTCGCGTGCGCCCTGGATCAGCGCGAAGCGGTCGGTGGCGGACAATCGAGCGAGCATCGGAAAGCGGGCCGCAGCGGGCGGTTCGTCGGGACGCCGGCGCCTCCTGCCGGTGCGACCCATCGTTATTGGAATCGGTACCGGACGATTATAGCGCCGGCCCCGCGCCGGCCGACCGGATCGCCCCCAAATGACGCTAAAATAAGCGTCTTTCCGGCTCAACGCTGCACAACCCGCAGCACACCACCGCTTCCAGGAGAATCGTATGTCAATGGCCGACCGCGACGGCAAGATCTGGATGGACGGCAAGCTGATCGACTGGCGCGACGCCAAGATCCACGTCCTGACCCACACGCTGCATTACGGCATGGGCGTCTTCGAGGGCGTGCGCGCGTACAAGACGGCCGACGGCGGCACCGCGATCTTCCGTCTGCGCGAGCACACCAAACGTCTGCTGAACTCCGCGAAGATCTTCCAGATGGACGTGCCGTTCGACCGCGAAACGCTCGAAGCCGCGCAACTCGCGGTCGTGCGCGAGAACCGGCTCGAGTCGTGCTACCTGCGCCCGATCATCTGGGTCGGCTCGGAAAAGCTCGGCGTGGCCGCGAAGGGCAACACGATCCACGTCGCGATCGCCGCATGGCCGTGGGGCGCGTACCTCGGCGAGGACGGCCTCGCGAAGGGCATCCGCGTGAAGACGTCGTCGTTCACGCGCCACCACGTGAACGTGTCGATGGTGCGCGCGAAGGCGTCGGGCTGGTACGTGAACTCGATCCTGGCGAACCAGGAAGCGACGGCCGACGGCTACGACGAGGCGCTGCTGCTCGACGTCGACGGCTACGTGTCGGAAGGCTCCGGCGAGAACTTCTTCCTCGTGAACAACGGCAAGCTGTACACGCCCGACCTGTCGTCGTGCCTCGACGGCATCACGCGCGACACGGTCATCACGCTCGCGAAGGACGCCGGCATCGAGGTCATCGAGAAGCGCATCACGCGCGACGAGGTCTACACGGCCGATGAAGCGTTCTTCACCGGCACGGCCGCCGAAGTCACGCCGATCCGCGAACTCGACAACCGCACGATCGGCAGCGGCGCGCGCGGCCCCGTCACGGAAAAGCTCCAGTCGGCGTTTTTCGATATCGTGTCGGGCAAGAACGCGAAGTACGCGCACTGGCTGACGAAGGTCTGAGCGCGCCGCGCCCCGACCGCCCCACACAAGAGTGATAAGAGAAAGTCTCATGAGTGAAATCAAGGAAATGCCGCTCGTCGAGCTGACGGCCAAGGATCTTCCCGCCTATTGCCCGAACCCGGCCATGACGCGCTGGAATGCCCACCCGCGCGTCTTCATCGACGTGTCGCACGGCGAGGCGCGCTGCCCGTACTGCGGCACGCGCTACAAGCTGCGCGACGGCGAGGTCGTCAAGGGCCACTGAGCCCCGGCGGCCGGGCCTGAAGGCCCACCGTCCCGCAAGGCGGCGCAGCCGGGAGTCCGGCGCGCCGCCCGTCTCCATTCTGGCAACCCGAACGCGGCGCCCGAGCGCCGTGCTTCATTACGACATCGGAAGTCGACCTGATGCGTCGAGCGCTGGTTATCGCACCGAACTGGATCGGTGACGCATTGATGGCGCAGCCGCTTTTTGCGCTGCTGAAGAAACTCCATCCCCGCATCGCGATCGATGCCGTCGCACCCTCGTGGGTCGCGCCCGTGCTCGAGCGGATGCCCGAGATCCACGATGTCTACGCGACCGATCTCGCGCACGGCAAGCTGCAGCTGCTGCGCCGCTGGCAGCTCGCGAGCGACCTGCGCGACGTCGGCTACGACGCGGCGTACGTGC
>NZ_BCPP01000149.1:0-9845 GCF_016586125.1 Burkholderia sp. E168m23 | reverse complement strand
CGCGCGGCTTCCGGCGTGCCCTGGAAGATCGGGTCGTACGCGAGCAGCGGAGTCGCCGGGGAAGTACATCTGCGTGACGAGACGCGAGCCGAAGTAATCGCCGAACAGCGAGAAGTGGATGTGATTCGGGCGCCACGCGTTCGGATGGTTGCCCCACGGATACGCGCCGGGCTTGATCGTCAGGAAGCGGTAGCGGCCTTCGTCGTCGGTCAGGCAGCGGCCCGCGCCGAGGAAGTTCGGGTCGAGCGGCGCGTCGTGCTGGTCGACCTTGTGCACGTAGCGGCCGGCCGCGTTGGCCTGCCACACTTCGACGAGCGTGTTGCGCACGGGCTTGCCGCCTTCGTCGAGCACGCGGCCGGTGACGACCATCCGCTCGCCGAGCGGCTCGCCGTTCTTCACGGCGTTCTTCGTCAGGTCGTGGTCGAGCGCGCCGAGATCTTCCGCGCCGTAGACGGGCGCGTACTGGTCGCGCAGTTTTTCCTTCAGCGGGATCAGCGGGCGGGTCGGGCCGCGCTTCACGGACGAACGGTACTCGGGGTGGACATAGGCCGGATGCGACGGCCAGTCGCGCGGCGTGAGGATCGTGGGGGAATCCATCGGGCGTCTCCTGGTAAGTATTGGGCGAGGTGGATGGCAAGACTTTAGCCAATCCGGAAAGTTATGAAAAATGACCTTTTCTCGCGAATCGCATAACCATTCGTTATGTTCGCCCGGGCAATGAAAAATCCGCCGGACAGGAAGCCCGTCCGGCGGAAAAAAGCGATCGGGCTTCGCGTCGTCGGTGACGACCCCGTGCACGGCCCTCCAGCCAGCCCGTCGCTGTTTTTTGTCGTTTGTTCTCGTTGTTATCCGGTCTCCCCGAGCGTGCTCGTCGTCATGGATGGCGGGGATCGAACACGATCCCGTCGAATTCGAGCGCCAGTGTGCCGCCGCGCAGCAGGGCCGACGGTGTCGCCGCGTGGCCGGCACCGAGCACGTCGGTCACGTACTGCGCGCAGAAACCGCGCTGCACCTGCGGGTTGAAGCGGCTGCCGAGCAGCGCGTCGATTCGCTGTTCGGCCAGCGCATGGATGCGGCGTTGTGCGTCGGCCGACGCTGCCGCGACGCGGCGCGCCAGCGCGATGCGTCCGCCGTCTGTACGGGCGACGAAGCGCGACAGCGGCGTGAGCTTCGTCCACGCGAACACCGTGGGCTCGGCGATCAGCGGTTCGTCGCCCGACGTATCGACGACGATGCCGAAGCGGTTGGCCCACGTGCCGGCCGAGCCGGCCGTGGCATCCGGTGCGCCGGCCGGCACGCGGATGAACACGAGATCGCCGACGTGCGCGCCGGCGGCCAGCGTGCGCACGGTGGCGAGCGGCATCGTGCGATCGGTGTCGCGTGCATCGCGCGGTGCGGTGGGGTGTGGTTCGCAGGCGGCTGTGTCGATTCGGGTGGTCATTTCGGCTCCGTCGTTGCATGACAGGACGGAGCGGATTATGCAGACAAGTATCCAAAAGTGCTGATGTGGATGCGTGAGTAGCCTAATATCCGACCTCGAGCATCATTTTTTGATACCGACATGACCGAGACCGCCCAACTCATCGAAACGCTGAAGCGCCAGCTCAAGGCGCAGGGAATGACTTACCGGGACGTCGCGCGCGCGCTCGACGTCTCCGAGACGAGCGTGAAGCGGCTGTTCGCGAGCGGCCGCTTCACGCTGGAGCGCGTCGCGGAGATCGCGCAGCTGCTCGGCTATACGCTCGCCGAGCTCGTGCAGGAAGCGTCGGCATCCGCGCCGCGCCTGCGCGTGCTGACCGAGCAGCAGGAGGCGTTGCTCGTGTCGGACGAGAAGCTGCTGCTGGTCGCCGTCTGCGCGATCAACTACTGGACCGTGCAGGACATCGTGGCGGCCTATCGGCTCACGCAGGCCGAATGCGTGAAATACCTGCTGATGCTCGACCGGATGAACGTGATCGCGCTGCTGCCCGGCGACCGGATTCGCGTGCGGGTCGCGCGCGATTTCGACTGGCTGCCGGGCGGGCCGATCCGCCGTTACTTTCACGCGCACGTGCTCGACGACTTTCTCGGCAGCCGCTTCGACGGCCCCGGCGAGACGATGACGTTCCTGCAAGGGATGCTGACGGACGCGGCCGCCGCGGAGCTCGAGCAGGAACTGCGGCGGCTCGCCAGCAAGGCGGCGGCGCTGCATGCGGAGTCGTCGTCCGCGCCGCTCGGGCAGAAGCACGGCACGGCCCTGCTGATTGCGAAACGGATCTGGGAGCCGACGGGATTCCACGCGCTGCGGCGCCACGGATGACGCCACGCCGAACGCTTGGGCCTTTCCGGAAAGTTATGCAAAATGGCGATTCATCGTGATTCGCATAACCACCCGTTATGAATAACCGTATCGCCGACGGCCGCGTCAAATTCCGGCACCTGCAATGCTTTCTCGCGGTCGCGCAGCTGGGCGGCGTGCAGAAGGCGGCCGAAAGCCTGTCGATCACGCAACCGGCCGTGTCGAAGACGATCGCCGAGCTGGAGGCGATCCTCGGCGTGAAGCTGTTCGAGCGCGGCCGGCACGGCGCGCAGCCCACCCGCGAAGCGCAACTGTTCATGCCGCACGCGAATGCGTGCGTGCTGGCGCTGCGGCAGGGCGTCGGGCTGCTGGCGCGCGAGGGCGGGGCGGCGGCCGCGACACTGGAAATCGGCATGCTGCCGACCGTCGCGGCCTCGCTCGCGCCGGCCTTGATGAAGGCGCTGACCGCGCGCTGGCCGCGCATCGTCGTGCGGATCGCGACGGCCGCGAACGCCGAGTTGCTCGAGCGTCTGAAAGCCGGGGCGATCGAATGCGCGATCGGGCGGCTGTCGGAGCCGGAGCGGATGATCGGGCTCGCGTTCGAGCAGTTGTACAACGAGCCGCTCGTCGCGGTCGTGCGCGCCGGGCATCCGCTGCTCGCGAGCGCGGCGCCGGCCGCCGAGCTGGCGCGCTATCCGGTCGTGCTGCCGCCGTTCGGCACGCTGATCCGCCAGTCCGCCGAGCAACTGCTCGGCGCATGCGGCGCGCCGCCGCTGGATTCGTTCATCGAGGTGCTGTCGGTATCGGTCGCGCGCGCGCTGGCGCTCGAGAACGACGCGGTCTGGTTCGTGCCGCTCTATGCAGCCGAATACGACCTGTCGGCCGGTGCGCTGGCGCGCCTGCCGCTGCCGGCGGCGGGCACCGACGAGCCGGTCGGGCTCGTGCTGCGTACCGATGCGCAGCCGTCGCCGGTCGCGCGCACGCTGATCGACGCGGTGCGCGACATCGCGCGGTCGCGGTTCGGCGATGCACGCCCGCACCGGGCGCCACGCGCGGCGCGCAAGCCTGCTCGCGGCAAGCGTTGATCTCATCGGGCCCCGGGGCGATCCACCGGGCCGATTTCTTTTGTTGCCGTAGGATTGGCCATCCGGTCAGTAGCCGTCGTCGGGGTGCTTGGCATATCGTACCGTTTTTGATACGATGGACGACAAGACGATGGCGAGACAGCAGATTCAGGTCACGCTCGGCGTGCGGTTCTTCCGGACGGCCCGCGGCCACGAGCCGGTGCGCGAATGGCTCCATGCGCTCGGGCAAGCGGAGCGAAGGGCGATCGGCGAAGAGATCAAGACCGTTCAACTCGGCTGGCCGCTCGGCATGCCGCTGGTCCGGAAGATGGCGAAGGATCTGTGGGAGATCCGCGTGATGGTGCCGGGGCGAAGCGCACGCGTGCTGTTCACGGTCGTCGGCGACACGATGGTGCTGCTGCACGGCTTCTTCAAGCAGTCGCGGGGCACGCCGTCGGACGATCTCGACGTGACCGTCGCGCGCCTGAAAACGCTGACGCGCGCCATCTGAATTCCCCGGTTGTGCCGGAACGCACCGTCTCCGACGGTCGGGCGGCCGGCAACGCCATGCACCTGGAGTACGACATGACGACCACGAACAATCCGTATATCGGCAGCGATTTCGACGCCTTCCTCGAAGCGGACGGCAATCTCGAAGCGGCCACCGCCACCGCGATCAAGCGCGTGATCGCGTGGCAGATCGGGCAGGAAATGAAGGCGCAGCACATCACCAAAACCGCGATGGCCGCGCGGATGAAAACCAGCCGCGCCGCACTCAACCGCCTGCTCGACGAAACCGACACGAGCCTCACGCTCGCGACGCTCGCGAGCGCGGCCGCCGCGCTCGGCAAACGGCTCAGCTTCGAGCTGGTGCCGGCCTGAGCGGCGCGAACGAACGGCGCGCGGCGGCCGGATCGGCGTGATGGTTCGCGCGACGGGTGTGGCGAGCTGGCGGGCGTCGACCCGCGGGCGCTTGCCGGGTCATCGACGCGGGCCGGTGATCTGCAGATAAAGCAGCGCACCGCCCGCAAGCAGCAGCGGGCACAGGAAATACCAGCCGGTCGTCACGAACAGCCCGGCGACCGCAATCAGCGAAATCCACGCGCAGCGGTACGCGATGCCGCCGCGCGGCAGCAGCTTCAGCGCGGCGGCCGCGCCGAGCCCGTACACCATCACGAAACATCCGGACGTCACGAGCACGAGCGGCTTCGGCCCGACGTCCGACAGCGCCGTGGCGGCCAGCGCGACGGCCGCCAGCACCGCGATCACGCCGAGGCTGCGACGCGGCACGCCGCCGACCTGGCTGCCCTGAGCGAGCCACGCAGGCAACGCGCCGTCGCGTCCGAGCGCCGCGCCGAGCTTGGCCGCGCCGGCGAAATACGCGTTCATCGTGCCGAGCGTGAGCAGCAGCGCGGCGGCGGCGGCCAGCACCTGCGCATGGCCGCCGATGCCGCCCGCGATCAGTTCGGCGAGCGGCGCGCCCGATGCGCCCGCGGAAGGCCCGAGCACCGTCACGCTCGCGGCCGCAACCGACAGATACAGGAACCCGACGACCACGACCGCGATGCCGGCCGAGCGCGGCATGTCGTGCGCCGGCCGGCGGAATTCGGCGGCGAGGTGCGTGATGGCTTCCCAGCCGGCGAAGCTCCACACGAGCAGCGCGGCGGCCTGGCCGACCGCGAGCCAGCCGTGCGGGGCGAACGGATGCAGGTTCGCGGCGCGCGCATGCGGCGCGGACGCAAGCACCGCGGCGAGCAGCAGCGCGACGAGCAGTGCCGACAACACGAGTTGCATGCGGCCCGACACTGTGACGCCGAATGCGTTCGCGGCCGATACGGTCGCGATCAGTGCGGCGGCGGTGACGATGACCGTCGTATGTCCGCCGCCCGTGACGGCCGCGACGTAGGCGCCGCCGAACATCGCGGCGGCCGGCGCGCCGGCCGGCACCGCGAAATAGAAGCACCAGCCGACGATGGCCGCGGCCTTCGGGCCGAATGCGCGCCGCGCGTAGGTCGACACGCCGCCCGCATCGGGATAGCGGGCGCCGAGTGCGGCGAAGGTGGCCGCGAGCGGCCCGGACAGCACGACGAGCGCGGCCCACGCGAGCAGCGAGGAGGGCCCGGCGACGTCGGCGGCGAGCGCGGGCAGCGCGATCACGCCGGTGCCGAGCACCGCGCCGATATAGAGCGCGGCGCCCTGGAAAATGGTCAGCGAACCCGCATGATGGGCAGCGGGCGAATCGGCATGCGAAGGCATGAGCGGCAGTCTCCGGAAGGTCTTGTTTTGTGTGGGCGACACGCGGAAGTTCGCGCGGTCCATCGTTCGATGCTACCCGAACGATGACGCTCGCGCGGCGCGGCGATCAGTAGTCCGGTGCCGCGTGCGTGTCAGCCGATGTCAGCAGGAACGCGCGAGCCGCAGACGTGCCTCCTCGCGCGCGGCGGGCGGCAGGTCGGGCGCGTAGTGGAACGTACCCGATACCAGCGATGCGACGGGCACGCCATCGCGAAACAGCACGCGGTTGCCGGCCAGCGCCGGCACCTTGTCGCCGGGCAGCAGCGTGCCGGCGAGATTCAATGGGTCGGCGCCCGTCACGCATACGTATTGTCCGTCGCCCGGTTGCCGCCGCAGTTCGCGCAGGATCGGGATGGCCTCGGGCAGCGCGAATTGCTCGCCCGCGAACCCGGCGACGAAGCGTCCGCCGCGAATCTCGCCGCGTGCTTCGAGGCGTTGCAGCACGCGCACGAGTTCGCGCCAGCTCGGCAGCCAGTCGGCTTCGCGTTCGAGCAATCGCCAGAACACGACGCCGTAGCGGCGCAACAGCGTCCACACGATATGTTCGAGCGCGTCGGGATCGGTCGTGGTAGGGCCGCGTTTCGGCGTGGGCGCGTCATCGTCCGGCGGGGCCTGACGTTGCACGAGCGCCCAGCGCCCTGCGTCGTCCATCCCGCCGATCAGCGCGCCGCCGCGTCGCGTGCGTGGCGCATAGGTCGCGCTGCGCTTGACGGCCGGCTTCAGCAGCGCGCGCAGGCCCGCGTAGCTGTCCGCATTCACGAGGCCGGCCGACACGAGTTCGCCGAGCGCCTGTTCGAGCTCGATGGGCAGCATGTGTAGCTCGTCGAGCAGCGCATCGAAGAACATCGCGCCGAGCGCGGCGAGCGCGTCACGCACTTGCGTGGCGCGCGCGGACTGTGCCGGTTGCGCATCAGGGTCACGCAGCGCCTGCCATGCGGAAAGATGGCGGCGCGGCAGCAGCACGATCGGCGTGGTCTTCACGGGCGTACCGGCCGCGCGCGCCGGCGCGCCGATGCGGGTCCATACCAGCTTGCCCGAGCGGCACAGCTCGTCGAGGCCGCCCGCCGTGTAGTCGGTGAGCCGCGCGGGCAGCAGCGCGTCTTCCCACGCGCTCGCCGCGGCCTCGTAGCCTTCGAGCTGTTCGACCACGGCTGCCAGCGCGTCGCGGCCGGTGCCGCGCGTGTCGGGTGTCAGGTGCTGCCAGTGGAACAGGAAGCGCATGAAATCGGCGCGTTCGACCGGTTCGATCTCACGGCGCAGCCGCTTCACCGTATAGCGATGAATGCGCGCGAGCAGATGGCGTTCGCACCATTCGTCGGTCGTCGCGCCCGGCGTGAAGCGGCCGCGCATCACGTAGCCTTCGCGTTCCAGCGCGGCGAGCGCCGTCGCGATCGACGCGGGCGGCAGGCCGAGCGGCGCGGCGATCGCATCGAGCGTGAGCGGCCCGAAGCCGGTGAGCCGCGCGCGGATCACGTCGACGAGCGCCGCATCGGCTTCCCACGGCTGCGCGCACGCGGCCGGCACCTTGAGCGCGGGTGTCGCGCGGGCGTCCGGATGCAGCGCACGCATGCAGACGAGCCGCTCGACCGGCACCCACAGCGCGGCGCCGCCCGGCGTCGCGAGTTTCGTCGCGCGGCGGCGTTCCGCGAGTTCCGCGAGTCGCTCGGGCCAGCCTGCGTGCGCGTGCGCCTCGTCGTCGGCGACGCAGGCCAGGGTGAGCAGCGCATCGTGCATTTCGTCGGCGTCGCGCACGAGCGGCCACGCTTCGTCGCGTACCGCATCGATCGCGTCGGCGTCGAGCGCCCCGAGGTCATCGGCCGTTTCGGGGTCGCTCCAGCGGCGCGACTGCACGGCTTGTGTGCGGCGCTCCTCGAGCGGCGCATCGTCGAGGAACGCGTAGGGCTTCGCATTCAGGATCTCGGCCGCAAGCGGCGACGGCGCGGGCAAGTCGCGCGCGATGAGCTCGATCGCGCCGCTTTCGATCCGGCGCAGCAGCGCGAGCCAGCCGTCGGTGTCCATCGCGTCGTGCAGGCAGTCGTCGAGCGTCTGGTCGACGAGCGGGTGATGCGGAATCTCGCGTTCGCCGACGATGTTCTCGAGGCACGCGACCTGGTCGGGAAACACCGTCGCGAGCAGATCGTCGCTCTTCATCCGCTGCAGTTGCGGTGCGGTGCGCCGGCCGCCGGTGAAACGCGGCAGCGCGAGCGCGGTGGTCGCGTTCCAGCGCCAGCGCACGCCGAACATCGGCGCATCGAGCAGCGCCTGGATCAGCACGTGCTCGGCGCTGGCCGAACGCAGGTAGCGCCACACCTCGTCGAGCGCGAAGCTGTGCGCGAGCGACAGCGACAGGATGATCGCGTCGTCGGTTGCAGCGGCCTGCAATTCGAAGTTGAAGTTGCGACAGAAGCGCTTGCGCAGCGCGAGCCCCCATGCGCGGTTGATGCGGCTGCCGAACGGCGAATGGATCACGAGCTGCGTGCCGCCCGATTCGTCGAAGAACCGCTCCATCACGAGCGTGTCCTGCGTCGGCAATGCGCCGAGCGCGGCGCGGGTGCGGGCGAGGTAGTCGGCGATCTGGCGCGCGGCGTCGGGCGACAGGTGGAGATCGTCGACGAGCCAGCGCAACGCGGGCGCGAGGCGGCTTTCGGTGGGGGCGAGCGCGGTGCCGCCGGGCGCGTTGTCGGGCGAGGCGGGCGGCGCGTCAGTCTCGGCGGCCGCTTTTCGGGATTTGCCGCGGGTGGCCGTCTTGCCGGCCTCGGTGACGTTCGCGTGCTTCGCCGCGTTGGTCCGCGCCTGTCGATCGCCGTCCGCGAACAGCCCGTCGAGCCGCGCACGCAGCCGGCCGACCGCCGCCGACAGTTCATCGCTGCGCCCCAGCCCCTCGCCGAGCCAGAACGGAATGCTCGGCGATTGGCCCTGCGCATCCTCCACGCGCACGCGGCCCGTTTCCACGCGAATGATCCGGTACGACTGGTTGCCGAGCTGGAACACGTCGCCGGCCAGGCTCTCGATCGCGAAATCCTCGTTGACGGTGCCGACCTGGATGCCCTGCGGTTCGAGCAGCACCGCGTAGTCGGCCATATCGGGGATCGTGCCGCCGGAAGTGGTCGCGGTCATCATCGCGTTGCGGCGGCCGCGCACGGTGCCGCCGACCACGTCGCGGTGCAGGTACGCGCCGCGCACGCCGCGCCGGCTCGTGAATCCCTCGGCGAGCATCTTCATCACTTCGTCGAAGCGCTCGCGCGCGAGCCGCGCGTACGGCGCGGCGCGCGTGAAGCTCGCATACAGCGCGTCTTCCTGCCATTCCGCGCACGCGACTTCGGCGACGATCTGCTGCGCGAGCACGTCGAGCGGCGCTTCGGGAATCCGCAGCGCATCGAGTTCGCCGCGCTGCACGCAGTCGAGCAGCGCCGCGCATTCGACCAGCTCGTCGCGCGACAGCGGAAAGAGCCGCCCCTTCGGCACGCCGCCGACGTGGTGCCCCGAGCGGCCGACACGCTGCAGGAACGGCGCGATGCCGCGCGGCGAGCCAACTTGGCAGACGAGATCGACGTCGCCGATGTCGATGCCGAGTTCGAGCGACGCGGTGGCGACGAGCAGCTTCAGTTCGCCGCGCTTCAGGCGCTGCTCGGCGTCGAAGCGGTGCTCCTTCGCGAGACTGCCGTGATGCGCGGCGATCGCGTCCTTGCCGAGCCGGTCGGCGAGATGGCGCGCCATGCGCTCGGCGGTACGCCGCGTGTTGACGAACACTAGCGTCGTGCGATGCGCGGCCGCGAGCCCGGCGATGCGGTCGTACACCTGTTCCCACACGTCGGTGGCCATGACCGGTTCGAGCGGCACGTTCGGCAGTTCGAGCGCGAGGTCGCGCTCGCGCGTGTGGCCCGTGTCGACGATCGCGCAGTCGCGCGGCGCGTCGGCCGGCCCGCCGACGAGGAAGCGCGCGACCGCGTCGATCGGCTTTTGCGTGGCCGACAGCCCGATGCGCGGCAGCGCGCGCCCGGTCAGCGCGTCGAGGCGTTCAAGCGACAGCGCGAGATGACTGCCGCGCTTGGACGACGCCAGCGCATGGATTTCGTCGACGATGACCGAGCGCACGTTCGACAGCATCTGCCGCCCCGACGCGGACGACAGCAGCACGTACAGCGATTCGGGGGTCGTGACGAGGACGTGCGGCGCGCGCTTGCGCAGTGCGCTCGGCCTGCGTCGTA
>NZ_BCPP01000148.1:0-10000 GCF_016586125.1 Burkholderia sp. E168m23 | reverse complement strand
GTCCTTTCGATACGGCATCGGCGTCGTGCCCGCGTGCGCGGCCACGCCCGTCACCGTCACGTCGAGCCAGCGGATCGCCTGGCCGCCCGTGACGATGCCGATCGTCGTGCCGTTCGCCTCGAGCACGGGCCCCTGTTCGATATGCGCCTCGAAATATGCGTCGACCGCGCCGCCCATCGCTCGCGTGCCGCGGTAGCCGCACGCGTCGAGCGCCGCGCCGAGCGTGACGCCGTCGGCGTCCTGCTTCGCGAGCGCGTCGTCGAGCGGCAACGCGCCCGTGAACACGGCCGAGCCGAGCATCGCCGGCGCGAAGCGTGCGCCCTCCTCGTTGGTCCAGGACACGATCTCGAGCGGCCTGTCGGTCGCGATGCCCGCGTCGTTCAGCGTGCGCACGAGTTCGAGCGCGGCGAGCACGCCATAGACGCCGTCGAAGCGGCCGCCTTCGGGCTGCGTGTCGAGATGGCTGCCGATCAGCACGGGCGCTGCCTGCGCATCGGCGCCGTCGCGCCGCGCGAACAGGTTGCCGACCGCATCGACGCTCACCGTCATTCCCGCGTCGCGGCACCATTGCGCGAACAGGTCGCGCCCGCGCCGGTCATCACCGGTGAGCGCGAGGCGCCGCACGCCGCCGCGCGGGGTCGCGCCGACGCGCGCCATGTCGGTCAGGCTCTGCCACAGGCGGGCGCCGTCGATTTCCAGCAGGTCTTTCATATGCATTCCGGATCGATTCGTTCGTTGAAGGTCAGTGCGAGCCGAGCGCTTCGGCGGCGGCCGGCCGCGCGGCGCGGCGCGCATCGAGCGCGACGATGCAGAGCAGCGAAATACCGGCGAGACACGTGTAGAACACCGCGAGCGGCCACCACTGGCCCGTGAAGCGATGTGCGAGCCACGTGCCGACGAGCGGCGTCAGGCCGCCCGCGATCGCGCCGCAAATCTGGTAGGCGAGCGAGATCGCCGAATAGCGCACGTGCGCGGGAAACACGTCGCTGACGAAGCCCGCGATCACCGAATAGAAGCCGGCCATGCACACCACGGCGAGCGCGATGCCGGCGATCAGCGACGCGGACGTGCCGCCCTGCACGAGCATGAACATCGGATACGGCGACAGCATCGCGAGCAGCGCCGCGAGCTTGAGGAAGCGCGCGCCGCCGATCCGCTCGGCGATCCAGGCGGCGAGCGGCTGCGCGAAGAACTGGATGATCGCGACCGCGAACAGGCTGTCGAGGATCAGCGAACGCGAGACGCCGACGTACTGCGTCGTGTACGCGATCATGAACGTGTTCGTGAAATAGACGCCCGCGATGCCGATCGTGTTCGCGCCGATACAGAGCAGCACGAGCCCCGACGCCGAACGGAACACTTCCGCGACCGGCAGCTTCACCGTGCGGTTGGCTTCCTTCACCCGCGCGAATTCCGGCGACTCGTTCACGCCGAGCCGGATCAGGATGCCGACCACGAGCAGCACCGAACTCGCGAGAAACGGCAGGCGCCAGCCCCATGCGAGGAAGTCGGCCTTGTCCATCGACGTGACCGCGCGGAACGCGATCAGCGACAGGATCAGCCCGGCCGGGCTGCCGAGCTGCGCGAACGACGCGAAAAACGTGCGGCGCCCCTGCGGCGCATGCTCGCCCGCCATCAGCACCGCGCCGCCCCATTCGCCGCCCACCGCGATGCCCTGCACGACGCGCAGCGCGACGAGCAGCACCGGCGCGAGGATGCCGACCTTCGAATAAGCGGGCAGCAGCCCGACGCACACGGTCGCGACGCCCATCATCATCAACGTCGTCATCAGCGCCTTCTTGCGGCCGACGCGGTCGCCGAGATGGCCGAAGATCACGCCGCCGAGCGGACGCGCGAAGAAGCCGACCGCAAACGTCGCGAACGACGCCATCGTGCTGACGAACGGGTCGTGCGACGGGAAATAGAGTTCGCCGAACACGAGCGCGGCGGCGGTCGCGTAGATGTAGAAGTCGTACCACTCGATCATCGTGCCGATGAACGCGGCCGTCGCGGCGCGTGCCGGCTGGCGGGCGGAAGGAAGGGACTGGGTCATGCGGGCTCCTGACGCGCGCCGCGGCGGGGCGGCACGCAATATCGTGACGGCGGCCGTCTGTCGCGGCCTCGCGCCGCACGCTGCGGCGCCCCTCCTTTATCGGTGGCCGCAAATCATTAGTCAAATTTCAAGTTATTATTCACGATATAAATTCAACTAATGCCTGATCACTGCTGCCCGGACACCCGATGCGCCCCGACCTCGCCCCGTTCCTGAATGACCGCCTCGACTGGAATCTGCTGCGCACCTATCTGGTGATCATGCAGGAACGCAGCGTGAGCCGCGCAGCCGCCCGCTTGCACGTCACGCAGCCGGCCGTGAGCCAGGCGCTGCGTCGGCTCGAAGAGACGCTCGAGCGCCGGTTGATCGAGCGGCGCGGTGCGCATTTCGCGCCGACGCCGGCCGGCGAAGCCGTGTACCGGATCGCGAGCGACATCTACGGCGGCATCTCGCGCCTCGAAACCGAAATCGACGACAGCACGGCCGACCTGACCGGCTCGATCCGGCTGCTGACGGTGAGCCGCATCGAATCGCCCGTCTACGACGAATTCCTCGCGGATTTCCACCGCGCATATCCGCGTATCGATCTGCAGATCGAAGTGATGCGCTCGTCCGACATCCTCTCCTCGCTGCTGCAGAAAACGGCCACGGCCGGGCTCGGCCTGTGCCGCACGCCGCACGACAAGCTGGAGATGCGCTGCTTCCTGCGCCAGCGCTATGCGATCTACTGCGGCCGCCATCACCGGCTGTTCGGGCAGACGCAATTGCGGATGGACGATCTGCTCGCGGAGAATTTCGTGTCGTTCACGAGCGACCAGATCGGCGACAGCCTGTCGCCGCTCACCGTGTTCCGCGACCAGAAGGGCTTCACGGGACGCATCGTCGCGTCGTCGCCGAGCCTCGAGGAGGTACGGCGGTTGATCTTCGCGGGCTACGGGATCGGCTGCCTGCCCGAGCACATCGTGCGCGACGACATCGCGCAGCAGCGGCTGTGGCGGTTGCCGCCCGACGACGGGCTCGTCGATGTCGACGTGTTCCTGTTGTGGCATCGCGACCGCAAGATGAACGCCGCCGAGCTGGCGTTTCTCGACGCGATGGAGCGCTGCATGCAGCGCTATTCGCTGGCGGAGCGGTTGGGGAAATGACAGCGCGCATGCGCTCGGAGCACGGCCGGGCGCATACGACCCGGCGCGTCGCTCCGTGCGCATGCATCAGAAGCGATGCACGATGCCGAGTTGCACGCCGCGCGCATTCGCACCCGGATACGCGAGCGGCAGGCCGGGGTTCGCCGCGCCGGCGAGCGTGTAGCCGGCCTGGTTGCGGTTGCGCAGGTACGACAGCGCGCCGTAGAAGCTCGTGCGCTTCGACAGGTCGTATTCGTACATCAGCCCGAGTTGATCTGCGTGGTTGCCTTGCGACGACTGGTCGTGCAGGTACGCGTAACCGAGCGCGACATAGTTGGCCGGGTTGAACTGGTACTTGACCGACAGCCCGTACACACGCGAATCGATTCCAAGGTCGGCCCACTTCACCGCGGAAAAGCCGCCATACACGGTGGCCTTGCCGATCGCATATGATGCACCTGCCATGATCGTGCGATCCGTCGTGGTCGCCACAGCGTTCTTCAACCACTGGCCCGCGACGAATGCGCCGAACGGACCGTGTTCGTAGGTCAGGTCGAACTGCTGGCTGGAGCCGGCCGAGCGCACGCCGCCCGCATCGCCGAACCCGAAGTACAGCCCGCCCTGGAAACCGGCGATCTCCGGGCTCTGGTACGACAGCGTGTTGCTCGTGCGGAACGCGAACACGGTCAGGTTGTCCATACCGGATGCCTGCGTGACTCCGCCGAATGCATCCTGCCCGCCCTGATCGTTGAATAGCGGCGAATTCTGCCGGCCCGCGCGCACCTTGCCCCACTGCCCCGCGATGCCGACCCACGCCTGCCGGTTGAACAGGCTGCCGGCGCTCGCGAGCGAGCCGTCATTTGGATTGAAGCCGTTTTCCAGTGCGAACTCGATCTTCTGGCCGCCGCCGATATCCTCGCCGCCCTTCAATCCGAACCGGCTGCCCCACTGGCCGCCCGAGTTGATCGCGGCCGTATAGCCGTTGCCCGTATTCACGACCTGCGCGAATTCGTCGATCACGCCGTACAGCGTGACGCCGTCCTGCGCGGACGCAGTGCCCGAACCGGCGACACAGGCAAGCGCCACCGTGAGACGAAAACCGGCGTGAACCGGCCGCACCCGGCAATCGATGCCGCGCGTTTCAATATGCTTAGTCATACTATTTGATAGGTCGAGATTGAAACGACACCGGGCACGGCGTGAACGCCGCACCGGTATCGCGGGATATCGGAATGTGTTGATGGAGCCGGACGCAGGCTACGTCCGACTCGGCGCTCAGGCCGGCGGCGTGCCGGCCCGATGCGCGAGACGCGTGGTCAGTGATGAACTTCGCCGCGTTCGAGCGGCAGGATCAGGCGCTCGGGAATACTGCGTCGCGACGCGCGCGCGCCGACGTAATACAGCACGGCCGGCACGACGAGGCCGAGGATCCACGAGATATCGGTGCCGCCGAGCGCATCGACGAGCGGCCCCGTGTAGAGGTGCGTCGACATGAACGGCAGTTGCACCAGGATACCGACCACGTAGATCGTGATCGCCATCACGTTCCAGCGGCCGTAGCGACCATCGGGATCGGACAACGCCGGCACGTCGTAGCGCGAACGCGTGAAGCAGTAGTAATCGACCAGGTTGATCGCGCTCCACGGCGTGAAGAACGCCAGCAGGAACAGGATGAACGCGGTGAATTCCTTCAGGAACGAATGACGGCCCGCGAGCGCGATCAGCGTCGACACGCAGATCATCCCGAAGATGTACACGAGGCGGCTCTTCGACGATACCGCGCCCTTGCCGCGAAAACCGCTGACGATCGTCGCCATCGACATGAAGCTGCCGTACGCGTTGAGCGCCGTCACCGTCACCTTGCCGAACGCGATGCTGAAATACAGCAGCGCGGCCACGGCGCCCGTCGAGCCCAGGCCGACGATGTACGACACTTCATGGTGCGCGAACTGGCTGCCGGCCAGCGCGGCCGCGAATACGCCGAACACCATCGCCGCCTGCGCGCCGATCACCGAGCCGAGGCCGACCGCGAGAAACGTCGCGACCGATGACGTCGAGCGCGGCAGGTAGCGCGAATAGTCGGCGACGTACGGGCCGAATGCGATCTGCCACGACGCGGACAACGACATCGCGAGCAGGAAGCTCGCCAGCGAGAAATGCCGGTTCGCGAGCAGCGCGCCGATGTCGTGGTTCGCGAACAGTTGCGCAAACATGTAGACGAACGCGACGATGCCGACCACGCTCGCGATCCGGCCGACGAAGTGGATCGCGCGATAGCCGAACACGGTGAGCACGACGATCACGGCCGCGAACAGCAGGATGCCGGCCGCGTCGTCGACATGCAGCAGTTGCGCGACGGCCTGCCCGGCCAGCACCGAGCCGCTCGCGGAAAAGCCGATGTACATCAGGCACACCAGCACGATCGGAATCATCGCGCCGTACACGCCGAACTGCACGCGGCTCGAGATCATCTGCGGCAGCCCGAGCTGCGGCCCCTGCGCGCCGTGCAGCGCCATCACCGCGCCGCCGACGAGCTGGCCGAGCAGCAGCGCGACCAGCGACCAGAACACGTCGCCGCCGAGCACGACCGCCAGCGCCCCGGTGACGATGGCCGTGATCTGCATGTTCGCCGACAGCCACAGCGTGAACTGGCTCAGCAGGCCGCCGTGGCGCTCGGCGTCGGGAATGAAGTCGATCGAGCGTACCTCGATCAGTCCGCCGGCTTTTCCACTGGAATTCGTTGACACGGGTCAATCTCCAAAATACTCAGGACCACACATGGTTTGAACGGGACAGGAAACTGCGAGCCGCCCTTTCGGCTCTGCGGATGCGGGGCGCCGTGGATCGCCGGCATGCGCCACGCACGCACGGTCTGCACGCTGGCGCGCAACCGGCACGACGTGTGCCGACATTGCCAGCGGATGATGTTGTATATACAACTTGGGAGATATCGGTGATTACCCGGTATCGATCGGTTTTCGAAATCGTCCGAGCAATCGCGGCACGCTCGCGCAGTTTTGCCTCGAGCCGGATGTAGGAAAAATGAAAGTTGGGTCGGTGGGGGGTGGTCGAGCAGGCGCGACCGTCATGGGGTCGGCGGGAGGAAGTTCAGCAGCTGTCGCGCGGCCTCGATGTCGTGTCCGTGCAGCCAGTCGTCGGCGTTGTCGCGACGCAGAGCCACGACGTCGTACCCCGGACCCCACATGCGATCAACCGCGCGGCCCGACCTGAAACGTGAGAATCTCGTCCCCCGCGTCGTCCAGTTCCCCGGTCGGCGTCCAGCCGAGGTGACGATAGAACCCGTACGAGCGCGACGCGGGATCGGTCGAGCAGCCGAGAAACAGCGACGTGACGCCGTGCGCCGCGAAATCGTCGATCACGCACCGCAGCAGCCGCTTGCCGATCCCCGTCCCTTCGTACTCGGGCAAAATCGCGAGCACGACGATTTCGCCCGAGCCGATGTCGCCGAAGCAGTAGCCGACCATGTGTGCGGGCGCACAGCAGACATGGCCTGCGAACACGCCGTCGCGGATACCGTCGTCCCAGCTTTCAACGGTGATGCCGAGCGCGCGCAACTGCGCTTCGGTGAACGCGTTTTCGCGTGTGCGCGCACGCAGTGCGATGCAGTCGGCCGCGTCGCCGGGAACGGCCTTGCGCCAGATCAGTTCATCCATCGATCGGGTGTTCCTTTTTCTGCCGCCGGCGCGACGCATACAGGCAGATCAGTTCCAGTGCGATCGTCGCACCGGCCAGCGACGTGATTTCCGCGTGATCGTACGGCGGCGACACTTCGACCACGTCCATGCCGACCAGGTTGATCCCGTCGAGGTGGCGCAGGATCTCGAACGCCTGATGGCTCGACAGTCCGCCCGACACCGGCGTCCCGGTGCCCGGCGCGAACGCCGGATCGAGACAGTCGATGTCGAACGTCAGGTACACCGGATGATCGCCGACTCGCTCGCGAATGCGCGCGGCGACCGCGGCGGGCGTCGACGCATGCACCTGACGCGCATCCTGGATGTCGAAGCCCATCGGTTCGTCGTTGGTCGTGCGGATGCCGATCTGGGCCGATCGTCCGGGCACGACCCACCCTTCCCGCGCCGCGTGATAGAACATCGTCCCGTGATCGATGCGCTTCACGTCGCGGTCGGGCCACGTGTCGGTGTGCGCGTCGAAATGCACGAGCGACAGCGGCCCGTGCACCTTCGCATGCGCCTTCAGCAGCGGATACGTGATGAAATGATCGCCGCCGAGCGTCAGCATCGCGCAGCCACGCGCGAGGATCGCATCGGCATGCCGCTCGATCGCGCCCGGCACCGCTTCGGGCTGCCCGAGATCGAACGCGCAGTCGCCGTAATCGACCGCCGCCAGCACGTCGAACGGATCGAACGACCACGGCCACGGACGCGCCCACGCGATGCCCGTCGACGCGATCCGCAACCCGCGCGGGCCGAAGCGCGTGCCGGGCCGGTGCGATGCGGCGGAATCGAACGGCACGCCGGTGATCGCGAGGTCGACGCCGTCCAGATCGCGGCTGAAACGCCGGCGCATGAAGCTCGTCGCGCCCGCGAAACTGGGTTCGGCCTGGGTGCCGTAGAGGCTGTCGCGGGTGAACGCGAAATCGTTCTGGCTCATCGTCGGAGTCCGGTCTGAAGGGGGCACGGCCGCGCGGCTGGCGACCTCGAGCCCGATTCTGCCGCGCCCGCATGCAACGAAAAATATGAACTAACATAAGCCGACTTCACAAAATGCGATGTATCGCCATGCTGACCCGACTCAGAGACATGGATTTGCAGTTGCTGCGGCTCTTTCTGACGATCGTCGAAAGCGGCGGCTTCAGTGCCGCGCAGGGCACGCTCGGCATGGCGCCGTCGACGATCAGCACGCAGATGGCCAAGCTCGAGACGCGGCTCGGGTTCCGGCTGTGCGACCGTGGCAAAGGCGGGTTCCGGCTGACGCCGAAGGGCGAACGCGTGCTGCAGTCGACGCGCCGCCTGCTGCACGCGATGGACGTGTTCACGCGCGACACGCAGCACATCTCGGGCACGTTGCTCGGCGAATTGCGCATCGGCCTGTCCGAGCGGATCTCGCCCGACGTCGTCGAATCGATCGCGGCGGCCGTCAGCCGCTTTCGCGAGCGCGCGCCGGATGTGCTGATCGAAATGATCGCGTTGCCGCCCGACGAGCTGGAGCGCCGGCTGCTGAAAGGCGAACTGCAGCTCGCGATCGGCTATTTCTCCGGCCACCAGGCCGGCCTGCACTACGCGCCGCTGTTCGTCGAGCACCAGTCGCTGCATTGCGGCGCCCGCCATCCGCTGTTCGCGAAGAAAGCCGTGTCGGTCGACGACATCTCACGCGCGAGCAACGTCGCGCGGCTCTACAAGACGAACACGTCGGGAGCGGCGCTGCGCAATGCACGGCCGACCGCGTTTTCGGAAAACGTCGATGCCGACGTGATCTTCATCCTGTCGGGCGCGCATGTCGGCTTCCTGCCCGACCACGTCGCGGCACCGTGGATCGCCGCCGGGAAGATGCGCCGGCTGCTCGCGAGCAAGCTGAGCCACACGGTGGCATTTCAGCTCGCGACACCGAGGAATTCCGACGGCAGCGAAGCGCTGGATGCGTTCACGGCCGCGCTCGCCGAGCAGTTCGGCGCGCTCGTCGGAAACGCAGACGAATAGTCGGCCGGGCGCGCCGCCCGCGCCGCGTCAGACGAGCCGGTCGGATGCGACGACCTGCACGCCCGGCCGTGCGTCGATCGCCGCGTCGAGCAACGCGCGCGCAATCCGCGGCGCGGGATTCACGCGCCACTTCGCCGGGAGCACCGGCGCGACGGCGCTCAGCGCGAACACGAACAGCCGCTCGCCGAACCGGAACTCGTCGCGGCTGCCGCCGATCAGGCCCGGTCGCACGTACGTGAGCGAATCGAAACCGACGCCGGCGAGCGCCTGCTCGACTTCGCCCTTCACGCGGTTGTAAAAGATGCGCGACCCGGCATCGGCGCCGAGCGCGGAATTCAGCACGTAGGCCGGCGTGCCGTGCCGGTGCGCGAGCCGCGCGACCGCGAGCGGATAGTCGTGATCGACGCGCCGAAAGGCCGCCTGCGAACCGGCGGCCCGCATCGTGGTGCCGAGCGTGCAGATCACCGCATCCGCGTGCCACCAGTCCGCCGTGTCGGGCAAATGGTCGAAATCGACTTCCAGCGCGCGCATCTTCGGATGCGGCGACAACGGCCGGCGCGCGAGGACGATCACCTGATCGACCCGCGCGTCGGCGAGCGCAACTTCGAGGACGTGGCGCCCGACGAGTCCGGTCGCGCCGACGAGCAGCAGTTTCATGTCCGGTTTTCCGTGTGCAGCCTGCGTTGGCGGGCCCGAGGCGGCCCGGTTTCCGGCTACCGACATGATCGTCGGCTGACGCGGCGGCGACAACCCTCCCCTCGTCTCGAAAAATTACGAGCCTGTCAGGTGCGGTCCCGGGCGATTGAACCCGTCCCGGCCAGCGCTGCTGCTGCGCGCGTTCCCGACCCGGCGCGCGAGCACGGGCAAACCCGATCGGATCGGTTTCGGGACCGGCACGAACGGATACCGGATGAACAACATGAAATACGTCAGACGCCGCAAGCGCTGCCGATGCATGCGTGACGCACCGGCAGCAGCGCTCCGTCAAGCCCGCACGTCAGACATGCAGCGCGTGTCCGAGCGCGCGCAACGCGGCTTCCTGCAGCGCTTCGCCGAGCGTCGGATGCGCGTGGATCGTGCCGCCGATGTCTTCCAGCCGCGCGCCCATCTCCAGCGACTGCGAAAACGCCGCGGCCAGCTCC
>NZ_BCPP01000147.1:0-10029 GCF_016586125.1 Burkholderia sp. E168m23 | reverse complement strand
GGCTCGAATTGCTGTTCGCGAGCACCGGAATCTGCGCATAGTTCGCCGCGTTGCCGTCCGCATCGGTGCCGAGCCCCGTGCCGCTCGCGACCTGGCCGATCGCGACCGCATACAGCGCGGTGCGCTTCGACAGACTGTAGTTCGCGCCGACGTTCACCTGGTGGAAGCGCGTCGTGCCGCGTCCGTCCGTATGCGCGGCGTTGAAGATGTACGCAACGCCGCCTTGCAGCGCCGGTGTGAACATGTACGTGACGTTCAGCTCGCCGATGTCGAACGTGAACGCCTGCGTGCGCGGCTGCGCGGCGGTCGAGAAATAGCGGCTGTCGCCGAGCCGCGTGTGCGTGTAGGTCAGCGCGACCGTCGCCGCGCCGAGCGTGACCGACCCGCCCGCGCCGAACGCGCGCATCGAGCCGGCATCCTGCAGCAGGCAGTACATCGCGCCCGGGTTGCTGCACGCGAAATCGCCGATATAGCTGCTCGCGCCGCCGAGCGCCGCGTCGAGCGGCTGGTGCAGGTCGAGGTAGCCGACCGAGAAGGCCACCGGCGCGCGCGTGTACGTCGCGGCCACCGCATAGCCGCGCTTCGCGGAAAAATCGCCGGCCTGCCCGCCGAAGCTGAACGTGCCGCCGAACGTGAGCCCGTTGAAATCGGCGCTGGTGAACTTCACCGCGTTGTTGAAATTGAACGCGGCATTCAGGTTGTCGACGTCGCCGAGATGCGAGCCGTACGGCGTCGACCAGTTGTTGCTCGACACGTATGCACCGAGCATGTCGGTGTACGAGTCGTACTGGCGGCCGAGGCCGAGCGTGCCGATCCCCTCCTGGCGCAGCCCGACCCACGCTTGCCGGCTGAATGCGGTGCCGCCTTGCAGCGCCTGCCCGTTCGCGGACAGGAACTGCTGCTCGAGCGTGAACACCGCATCGAGGCCGCCGCCGAGCGGCTCGGCGCCCTGGAAGCCGAAGCGGGACGGCACCAGGTTGCCGCCGCCCATCTGCCACGCATGGCCGCCGCCCGTGCTGCCGTCTGCGCGCGTGAACTGCTGGTTCGTCGAATAGATGATGCCGGTATCCACGGTACCGTACAGCGTCACGCTCCCCGAAGTCTGCGCATGTGCGTGCAGGCAGCCCAGCATGGCCGCGGCTGCGGTCAGTCGTCGTCCGTTCTTCATGTCCCGCCCCTCTGTGATCATCGATTCGCAGTGCAAACCGAATGTGTTGTCGATATGGGTGACAGGACTTTATCCAGCGAAAATTCCGGACCTCTATCGCAAATCGGCAAACGGTGAGGGGTGCGGCCCGCGACGGTTCCCGGCGGCGCCGTCGCAATGTGGATGCGTCATTCGGGACGCGTCGTCTGGGAAGGCAGTTCGCCGAACAGGTCGCGATACTCGCGCGCGAAATAGCCGAGATGCGTGAAGCCCCAGCTCGCGGCGGCTTCGCCGACACCGAGTTGCTGCGCCGACGTCGTGCGCAGCAGGCGCCGCACCGCGTTCAGCCGGATCGTGCGCAGGTAGCCGACCGGCGTGACGTCGGCCACGCGTTGAAAGCTCGTTTGCAGCGTGCGGCGGCTGCAGCGCAGCGCGCGGCACAGTTCGAGCACGGTGACGGGTTCTTCGGGACGGTCGCGCAGATGCTTCTCGCAGCGGCTCACGATATCGCTGTAGGTCGCGTGCGTGATGTCGCGGCGCTCGACGCCGATCCCCTGTTCGAGCGCATCGAGGAACATGCCGAGCATCGCGTCGCGAAACATCTTGCGGGTCGCCGCGTATTCGAGGCAGCCCGGGTTGCGCTGGGCATCATCGATCAGGGCCGACAGCCGCACGCCGAGCGCGACGCCCTGCGCGTCGGACAGCCGCGTCACGTGCCGCAGCCTGCGCGCGCCGGCCGCGCCGAATTCGGCCTCGCACAGCTCGTCGACCATGTCGGACGACGCGCTGATCCCGACGAGCCCCATCCCTTCCGGCGTGTGGAATTCGAAATCCTCGCCGGCGCGCAGCGCGAGCAGCGCATAGCCGTCGACCGGCTGGCCCTGGAACGTGCCCGCGAGGGGCACGGACAACGGTACCGCGAGCGACGTGCGCCCGGCCGGCGCGAGCCCGGTTTGCGCGACACGCCGGTTGGTCGTCTCGCGGAAGAAGTGGAAATCGTCGTACAGCACCTGCGTGACGGTGCCCTTGAAGCGGCCCGGCGTCATCTGGCGGTACACCTGATGCCAGCCCGCGATCGCGAGCCCGTGATCGTGCACGTCTTCGTGTGAGCGTGACTGGAACAGCATCGGCATCTCCGGTAAAACCCTGATTCCTGGATGCGCCCGCCGGGTTCGCGCGGCACGCATCGCCACAGCTTACCCTCGCAAAATCCCGCGTAGTGCGGTTTCGAACGCAAGACAGGCCGCCGACAGCGCCGCGGCCTGCTCGTCGATCAGCCGGACATAGCGGCGAAACGACGGCATCCGGTTGACGACCTCGCTGCCGCCGAACGGCACGATCGCGAGCGTCCAGCGGCCGTCGCGTGCGTCGCCGTCGTGCGCGTCGATCACGCAGTCGGTCAGGTGCAGCGGCCGCAGCGCGTCGGCCAGCGCCGGGTCGGCAAGCAGCGCGGCCAGCGTGTCGATGAACGCGGAATCGCATCCGGGCGCGAGCGCCGCAGCGATGCCGGTACGGCGCAGCCAGCCGGTCTGCCGCACGCGCGCACTGCCCTGCGCGGCCGGACCGTTCGCGGCCACCGTCACCTTCACGCTGACCGTATGCATCAGGAACTGACGCTCGACGCGCTCGTCGACGCGCACGCGCACGCCGTTCGGTAACCGCGCCGTGGCGCCGCCAACGCCGCCAGCACCGTCGTCATCGCGCACGGCCCGCAGGTCGGCGAGCACGCGCGCGGCGATCGCGCCGGGCCGATGGCCGGGCGGCGGCGCAGCGGGCGCCGCGCGCCAGCGGGCGAGCGCGGCCTTCACGATGCGACGTGCTCGTTGCGCAGCACGTCCTCGACCGGCACCGGCCTGAACGGATGCCGGCGCTGCACGACCAGCGTCCAGAACAGCGCGTACAGCGCGGTGAGCCCGAGCATCGCGCCGAACGGCACGTAGATGTCGCGCGGGTTCATGCCGGGCGGCGTGATGTACCAGATCGCGAGCACGATGCCGACGCTCGACACGATCTGCGGCAGCGGGAACAGCGGCGAACGATACGGCCGCGGCAGGTCCGGGCGGCGGATGCGCAGCATCACGACCGACGCGGTGACGAGCAGGTACGCGGTGCCCCACGCGCAGGTCGCGGCGAGCACGAGGTGCAGGATGCTGTCGAGATTGCCGTTGATCAGCCACGCATGGAAGATCGGCACGATCGCCGACGCGACGATGCCGACCACCGGCGTCTTGAAACGCGGATGCAGGTACGCGAAGCAGCGCGGCAGCGCGCCGTCGATCGCCATCCCGTACAGGATGCGCGGCAGCCCGGCCATCAGCGTGTTGATCGTCGCGGCGCCCGCGCACAGGAACGCGATGCCGAACCAGATCCGCCCGAACGGCCCGAGCACCTGCAGCGCGAACGCGGGAATCGCGCCCGGCGTGTCGAGCAGGTGCGTGAGGCCGTCGGGGCTCACCGGCACGTTCGCGACCTGGCGGCGGATCGCCGCGCCGTACAGGAACATGCAGATCGCGACGCCGACGAGGCCGAGCGCCATCGCGCGCGGGATCGTGCGGCCCGGCGCCTTCATTTCCGGGGCGAGCGGCGTGACGAACTCGCAGCCGACGAACATGAACATCGCCATCCCGACCAGCGACAGCACGGCCGGCACCGACGTGCCGACTTCCGACCCGCCGAACCAGCCGTCGAGATGCACGGCCGGCGCGGCCGCGAGCCCGAGGATGCCGAAGATCATCAGCGACAGCCACATGCCGGCCGTCAGCACGATCTCGAGCTTGCTGAACACCTTGATGCCGATGATGTTGGTGATCGCGAACGTGACCACGAGGCCGACGCCGACCAGCCACGAACTGTTGTGCTTCTCGAACGCGGCGTTCAGCGATTCGAAGTTCACGAGCGCCATGATGCCGCTCAGGATCGTCTCCGCGGTGCCGGCGAACACGTGCACGAGGAAATAGGCGGAAATCGTGCCGGTGATCGCCCAGAAGCGGCCAAGCCCGCATGACAGGTAATCGTAAACCGAGCCAGCGGTCGGCAGCATCGCGGCGGCTTCGGAAAACGTGGTGGCCTGCGCCTGCATCATCACGAACGCGATGATCATCGCAACCGCGAACGCCCAGCCGCCCATCCCGAAGCCCGACGTCGCGGTGAGGATCACCGGGCTCGCCATGATGAGGCCGACGGCGCTCGCCAGCGCGGTCGGAAAACCGACCGCGCCCGCCTTCAAGGCGGTGCCGCCGCCCGCTTCAGCCGGCGAGCCGGCGGGCGTATCGCCCGCGGCGCCGGTCATTCCCGACCATCCCGACATCGTTGTCTCCTTCGTAGGTTGGCCCGAACCGGCGCTTCGTCAGCGGCCGGGGCCAGATGCTATGCGGTCGGCCCCGGGCGGTGCTTCAGCGCTTCGATGCCCGGGTCCCCTGTCGATCACGGCGTGATCCGATGTCGAAAAAATACGCAGGCAAAATAATCCGGTCATAGCGCAAATCGGCAAATCCGCGACGGCGTTTACCCGCCGTCGCGGCTTTGCCGTCATGCGAACGGGACGGCCTCGAAGCCGGCCGCGAGCGCGTCGACGATCCGGTCGAGCTGCTCGCGCTGGATCACGAGCGGCGGCGACAGGATGATCTTCGTGCCGACCGGGCGCACCAGCACGCCGTTCTCGCGGGCGACTTCCGCGACCGCGTTCGCATAGCCCGACAGCGGATCGATCGGCTCGCGCGTGTCCTTGTTCGCGACGAGGTCGAGCGCGAGCATCAGCCCCTTGCCGCGCACCTCGCCGACCGCCGCGAAGCGTTCCGCGAACGGCTGCAGCGCTTCGAGCAGATACGCGCCCTGCTTCGCCGCATTCGCCGGCAGGTCCTCCTTCACGACGATGTCGAGGCTCGCGATCGCGGCCGCGCATGCGACCGGATGGCCGGCGTACGTGTAGCCGTGCATGATCGCGCCGCCGAAATCGGCATTCGCGGCGAACGCGTCCTCGATCCGCGCGTTCACGACCGTCGCGCCGAGCGGCACGTAGCCCGACGAAATCCCCTTCGCGAGACACATGATGTCAGGGCGCACGCCCCAGCCGCGGCTGCCGAACAGACTGCCGCTGCGGCCGAAGCCCGTCACGACTTCGTCGGCGATCAGCAGCACGCCGTAGCGGTCGCACACTTCCCGCACCAGCGGCCAGTAGTTGGCCGGCGGCACGATCACGCCGCCCGCGCCCTGGATCGGCTCCGCGATGAACGCGGCGACCGTATCGGGGCTCTGGAACTGGATCTCGCGCTCGAGCATTTCCGCGCAGATCCGACCGAGTTCCTCCGGGTCCTGCGTGAACGGGTTGCGGTACAGCCACGGCGTCTCGACGTGGAAGCAGCCGGGCAGGTTCGGCTCGTAGTTGCGGCGGAACATCGTATTGCCGTTCACCGACGCGCCGCCGAAGTGCGTGCCGTGATACCCCTGCTTCAGCGAGATGAACTTCGTGCGGTCGGCCTGGCCGCGCACTTTCCAGTACTGGCGCGCGATCTTCAGCGCGGTCTCGATCGAGTCCGACCCGCCCGAGCTGTACAGCACGCGGCGCATCCCTTCCGGCTCCAGCATGTCGATCACCTTCTTCGACAGCTCCTCGGCGCGCGGATGCGAAATGCCGTCGAACAGCTGGAAGTATTCGAGTTCGTCGAGCTGACGCACGATCGCGTCCTTCACTTCCCGGCGGTTGTGGCCGACGTTCACGTTCCACAGGCCCGCGACGCCGTCGACGAGCTTGCGCCCCTGTTCGTCGAACACGTAGCAGCCGTCGCCGCGCACGATGCGGATCGGCTTGCGCTGTTTCATTTCGTTCGGGTGCAGCATCGGGTGCCAGAACTTCGCTTCGTTGTAGCTCATTGCAATCTCCACTGTCGGATCGGTTTTTGCGGTTTTTGGATGGGCCCGCGCGTCAGTGCGCGATGCAGACGGATTTGGTTTCGGTGAAGCCTTCGATCGCGTACTGGCCGAATTCGCGGCCGATGCCCGATTGCTTGTAGCCGCCGAACGGCATCGACGGATCGAGCGGGATATGGCAGTTCACCCACACGGTGCCGGCCTCGATCTGCGGCACGAGGTTCATCACGCGTGTCAGGTCGTTGCTCCAGATGCTCGCGGCAAGGCCGTACGGCGACGCGTTCGCGAGGCGCACCGCGTCGGCCGCGTCGTCGAACGGCACGACGACGATCACCGGGCCGAACACCTCGTCGTGGACGATCGCGCTGTCCGGATGCGGATCGGCGATCACGGCCGGCTTCACGTAATAGCCGGGCAGATCGTCGGCCGGCGAGCCGCCCGCGAGGAACGTGAGGCCCGCACGGCGCGCGCCTTCGATGTGCTGGACCACCTTGTCGCGATGCTGCGCGGACACGAGCGGGTTGATCTGCGCGGTGGTGTCGAGGCCCGCACCGAGCTTCATCGACTGCGCGACGCCCGCGAGGCCGTCCGCGAGTTGCGCGAACTTGCTGCGATGCACATAGATGCGCGACGCCGCCGCGCACACCTGCCCCTGGTTGAAGAACGCGCCGGCGGCGACGCCGTCGAGCGCCTGCGCGACGTCGACGTCGTCGAGCATCACGATCGGGTTCTTGCCGCCGAGTTCGAGCGAGAAGCGCGTCATGTTCTGCACGGCCGCCGCGCCGACCAGCTTGCCGGTCGCGGTCGAGCCGGTGAACGAGATCTTCGCGATCGACGGGTGGCTCGCGAGCGCCGCGCCGCAGACGCGCCCGCCCGTGACGACGTTGAACACGCCGGGCGGCACGCCGGCTTCGCGTGCCAGCTCGGCGAGGCGCAACGCGGTGAGCGGCGTTTCCGGCGACGGCTTCAGCACGATCGTGCAGCCGGCCGCGAGCGCGGGAATCAGCTTCCACACCGCGATCATCAGCGGGAAATTCCACGGCACGATCGCGGCGACCACGCCGACGGGCTCCTTGCGCGTATAGGCCGTATAACGCGCGCCCGGCGGGAACGGGATCGACACGTCGAGCGTCTGGCCGGTGATCTTGGTCGCCCAGCCGGCCATGTAGCGCACGTATTCGACGCTCGCGCCGACTTCGACCGCGCGCGACACGTGAATCGACTTGCCCTGGTTCAGCGTTTCGAGCTGCGCGAGCGTTTCGGCGTCGGCTTCGATCAGGTCGGCGAGTTTCAGCAGGATGCGTTCGCGGTCAGCCGGACGCAGCCCGCTCCAGACGCGCGTGTCGAACGCGTGTTTCGCGCTGGCGACCGCGCGGTCGACGTCGTGCGCATCGGCATCGGCGACGGTCGCGAGCCGCTCGCCCGTGGCGGGGTCGTACACATCGACGCGCGCTGCCGCGTGCGCCGTCTGCATGGCGCCGTCGATGAAGAGGCCGAAATCGCGCGCAACGAAGGTGCGCACGGTGTCGCTGACGGCGACGAAGTTCGTGTTGCTCATGGGCGTCTCGTTGATTGTCGTGGCTGGACCGCGTGCCGCCGAGGCACGCGGGCGTCGGACCACTGTATCGACGAGGAATCGAGCCCGGTGAGCGCAAATTGGCAGCGCGTGGGGAATCAGAGGCGGGTGAGCCGGACGCGCGCAAGCGTGGCGTCGCGACGGACGAACGCCGCGTTATCGTCCGACGAATGACGCGATGTGATTGCGGACAGGGAAAAACTTACAGGAACAGCGCGCCGACCAGCTCCGTGCGGTTCGACACGCCGAGCTTGCGGTACATGCGCATCAGGTGCGTCTTGATCGTCGGTGGCCCGAGCGCGAGGTCGCGCGCGATCTCCTTGTTCGAGCGGCCGTCGCGCACGAGCCGCGCGATCTGCTCCTCGCGGTAGGTCAGCCGTTCCTCGCAACCGATCCGGTGGATGCCGCGCCGCGCGCGCAACAGCGGGCTCAGCGCCGCTTCGGCGACCGGCTGCAGCCGCGCGAGCGCGTCGATCTCGCCGGGGGCGAACCGTCCCGCGGTGCCGTTGCCGTTCGCGTCGCCGATGCCGAAGCGCAGCAGCGAGAACGCGCCGACCGTGCGACCCGCGTCGCGCAGCCAGATTTCGACGACATCGGCCACGTCGTGTCGCCGCAGAAAACGGGTCCAGTACGCGGACGCCGCGCGTCGTTCGTCAGGCAGTTGCGACGCGAGCGTGACGACCGCGCGGTCGCCCGCCGCGCAGCGCGACGGATGCAGCGGATCGAGCATCCGGTAGCGGGCGACGTAGGTGCGGTGCATCGATTCCGGCATCCCGAACAGCTCGAAATCGGCCGGCTCGCCACTCTGATCGAGCCGGTAGAACACGATCGCGGACGGGCTCGCGAACGCGTCGAACGCATCCACGCACGCGTGCAGCGCGCGCTGCCAGTCGGCGGGAGCGTGGTCGGCGGGAACGGACAAGGTCGGCATGGGAAATCGGCTGGCGGATGGACGCATCGAATCTCGAAGTCCGGGCCAGCCTACCGGCGCCGAAAAGCGCCGGTGAGCACGAATCGGCAAATCGTCCCGGGCCGGCCAGGGTGGCCGGTTCAGGCGGGACGATGCCGGCGCGCGGCGGTGCGCGCGCCTCGTTTCAGCGGGCGTTCGCGGCGAACGTGTCGCAGGCGCTCACCTCGCCCGACTCCATCCCGCGCCGCAGCCAGTACACGCGCTGCTCGCTGGTGCCGTGCGTGAAGCTTTCGGGCACGACGTAGCCCTGCCCTTGCTGCTGCAGCCGGTCGTCGCCGATCGCAGCAGCCGCCTTCAGCCCCTGCTCGAAATCGCCCGGCTCCATCAGCCGCTGGTTCGCGCGCTGCGCGTTGTTCGCCCACACGCCGGCAAAGCAGTCGGCCTGCAGTTCCATCCGCACCGACAGTGCGTTCGCGCGCGCCTGGCTCGAGCGCCGGCGCGCGGCGTCGACCTTGTCGGCAATGCCGAGCAGGTTCTGCACGTGATGGCCGACTTCGTGCGCGATCACGTAGGCCTGCGCGAAATCGCCGCCCGCGCCGAAACGCTTGCGCAGCTCGTCGTAGAAGCCGAGATCGATATACACGTTGCGGTCGCCCGGGCAGTAGAACGGCCCCATCGCGGTCTGGCCGGTGCCGCATGCGGTCGGCGTCGAGTTCGTGAACATCACGAGCTTCGGCGGTTCGTACTGCGCGTGCAGCTGCGTGTTGAACACGCCCGTCCACGTGCGTTCGATATTGCCGAGCACCTTGCGCGTGAACACCGCGCCGGGATCGTTCGCCGGCGCGCCCTGGTGCTGGGTCGGCGCGGGCTGCGCCTGCTGCTGGCGGCCCTGCAATGCCGACGCGCCTTCAAGCACGACGCGCGGGTCGATCCCGAAGAAATACGAGGCGGCCAGCGCGACCACGATCGTGCCGATGCCGATCGTCGCGCGCCCACCGCCGAACCCGCCGCCACCGCGTCGATCCTCGACGTTGGCGCTTTCTCTTTCGTCGTCCAGCCTCATTGCCGGCCCCTCCCTGTTCTTTTGTCGATGGTCCGGCCGCGCCAGCGCGCAACCGGGCGATACGCCGTGGCGACACGAGCCGTCGGCGGATGCGCTACCTATGTGTCGGACGCCCGCTCGCGCCGATCCGGCCTGCCGCGCCTTTGCTGGCCGCACCTTTGCCGGCCGCGCCTTTGCCGGCCGCGCCATTCTTACGACGGAATCGGCTGGCCGACGCGCGGCGCGTCGTTGCAAACGCCCGCTCGCACTATTTTGCCGGGCTTTCGTGGCTTATCGCAAAAATGTGGAGGATAGAGCGATTCGGCGTCAGACATCGTCAGCCTTTGCAAAATGGGCCACGGCCGCCGCACCTGGCCGTCCGGCCGACCCGCGTTCATCCTTTCGGCGGATACCGGCGCGCGCCGGCGCCGCCTAAAGTGGCCGGAACGCCCCCTTTCCGGAGAACCACATGACGCACCCGCCACCCC
>NZ_BCPP01000146.1:0-10045 GCF_016586125.1 Burkholderia sp. E168m23 | reverse complement strand
AGTGTGCCGGAGGATGCATGGCAGTAGGTACGCGCGACGCGTTGGTTCAAGCTGCAGAAGGCCCGTAATAACTTCGTATAGCATACATTATACGAAGTTATACGACACTGGACCTTCTCGCCGATCATCGGCGCAACGTACATCACCGACAGCGGATTCGAAATCTCGACCAGCATCGAGGTCGATCAGAACACGACGAACCGTGCAACGAACTATCGAAGCGGCACCGGGTTCCGCCAGGAATTCGCGCTCGGACAGCACATCGGCCCGTTCACCGCCGGCCTCGGCGGCTACATCGAGCGGCAACTGAGCAACGACCACGGCCCGAATGTCGACGGCAACCGCGCGCACGTGAACGCGGTGGGCCCCGCGATCAGCTATGTCGAACAGGGAAAGCCGGCGGTATGGCTGCACGTTTACAAGGAATTCGGTGCGCAAAACCACGCGCAGGGGTACCAAATCGCGCTGCGTGCCGCGCTGTCGTTCTGATGTTCTGATTCGGGAGCAGTCGATGAATCCGCTTTCTTCCGCGCATACCGCGCCATATTCACGTGCCGCTAGGCAAGCCGGCGCCAGCCAGGGTGCTGTGCTGCTGCTCGGCAGCAGTCTCACCGTAATGGGCGCAGTCATGATCGCGCCGATCCTGCCGAAACTCGCGGCGGACTTCGTGCCAGCCAACCCGCGCCTCGCCGCACTCGTGCCGCTCGTCGCGACGGGCCCCGCCCTTGCGATCGCGCTGTGCGCGCCGCTCGCCGGCTGGCTTGCCGATCGCGTCGGACGCAAGATGCTGCTTTTGCTAGCAACGCTCGTGTACGGGCTGGTCGGCGCTGCGCCGGCATGGCTCGACAGTTTCACCGCGATCCTCGTCTGCCGGTTCGCGCTCGGCGCCGCGGAAGCGTGCGTGATGACGTGCTGCACGACGTTAATCGGCGACTACTGGCACGGTGAACAACGGGTGCGCTACGTGAACCGGCAGGTCGTCACGATCGGTGTCGTCGGCACGATTTTTTTCGTGCTCGGCGGCGCGGCCGGCGAGCACGCATGGCGCTATCCGTTCTATCTTTACCTGCTGCCGATCCTGCTCATACCTGCGATTGCCGCCCTGCTGTGGGAGCCGCTGCGTCATGGTCGGCCCGCCGAGCCGGGCGACGGCGGCACGCCGCTGTCCGGCGGCAAGCTCGCGTCGACGCTCGCCATTGGCTATCTGCTGATCTGCGTCGGAATGGTCAGTTCCTTCGTGGTCCCGGTGCAGATGCCGCAGCTGATGATCGACATCGGGCAGCACTCGTCGACGATGATCGGTGCGGTCTCGGGTATCGGTTTGCTATCGACGCTGGCCGGCTCCATCGCATGGCCATGGTTGCGCGACTCGCTCGGCCGGCGCTTCGTCAATGTCGCGCTCCTTGTGCTGCTTGCGGTGGGTCTGTATCTGCTTGCGAGCGCCAATACGGTGCCGGCCATCGTCGTGGCGGTCGTGATTCACGGCTTCGGCGGCGGCATGCTGGTCCCAAACGCAATCCTGCCGCTGATGCGCAGGCTATCGCTCGCGATTCGTGGCCGCGCCCTGGGCGGTTTCACAGCCGCGCTCTATTTGGGCCAGTTCCTCAGCCCGTTGGTCGTGCTCGGATGTGCACAGGCGTTCGGCGGACTGCGTCCCGCAATCGTCTCCATCGCGTCCGGTACAGCCGCCACGGCACTGCTGTGGTTGCTGCCGGCATTTCGTAGCCGCGGCGACGATTGATCCACTCCCATTTTCTTGTTCTCGAACGATAGACCTATGAAAGATTTCCAAACGCTCATCGCCACGCATGATGGCATCGCGCTCGCGGCGCTCGTTCGCGAGAAAGAAGTAACGCCGACGGAACTGCTGGACGCCGTCCTCGCCAGTCTCGACGCGATCAACCCCTCGCTGAATGCCGTCGCAGAGCGCCTCGACGAAACGGCCAGACTAGCCGCATCGACCATCACTGGCCACGAGAGCGTACTCGCCGGTGTCCCGACACTCATCAAGGACCTTTTCATGCCGGTGCGCGGCGCACGCATGGCGAACGGATCGTTCCTGTTCGGCGACTACCGGCCCGACTTCGACGGCGAACTCGTGGGGCGCCTACGGCGCGCGGGCATACCGATCGCTGGAACCTCGCTGTCGCCCGAACTGGGCACGTCGTTTTGCACCTCCTCAGCGCGTTTCGGCGTCACACGCAATCCGTGGAATCCGCATGTGAGCGCCGGCGGATCGAGCGGCGCCGCGGCAGCGCTTGTCGCCGCGCGCGTGCTGCCGTTCGCGCACGGCAACGACGGCGGTGGCTCGCTGAGGGTGCCCGCGTCCTGCTGCGGCGTGTTCGGATTGAAGCCGACACGCGGTCGAACGCCGAATGGCCCGATGATCGGCGAAGGATGGGCCGGCATGGCCATCAACCACGCGATCACGCGCTCGGTTCGCGACAGCGCCGCCCTGCTGGACCTGACCGCGGGCGCCGATACCGGCGCGCCCTATGCGGCGCCATGCCAACCGGAGACGTTTCTCGCGGCCACGCAGCGCGATCCGCGGCCGCTAAAAATCGCCGTGATAGAGCAAGCGCCACCGTGGCCGCTTCATCCGGCCTGCCGACCCGCACTCGCACATACCGTCGCGTTGCTGCGCTCGCTCGGACACCACGTCGAGCCGCTCGATAGTCCGGTCGATTCGGAGGCGTTCTATGACCGTGTATTCACGATCATCGGCGCACAAACGCGTGCGCTGGTCGACATGATAGGCAACCAGCGCGGACTTCCGGTACGCGACGGCGAAATCGAGGCCCGCACCCGTATCATCCTGCGGGAGAAAGGCAATGCAAGCGGCGCCGAATACGCGAGCGCCGTCGACTGGATCCATGCATTGGGCCGGACGTTCGGCCGGTTGATGGAGCGCTACGACGTGCTGCTAACGCCGACGCTCGCGATGCCGCCGCTTGCGCCGGCCGAACTTGCGACCGCGGACGACACGCAGTCGTTGAGCGAAGTCATCGATCGAGCGCATCGGTTTTCTCCGTTCACGGCATGGTTCAACGCGACCGGTCAGCCCGCGATGTCGGTGCCGCTTTACTGGGACGAGCAAGGCCTGCCGATCGGCAGCCATTTCGCGGGGGCGTTCGGCGCAGAGTCGCTGCTGTTCTCGCTCGCCGCGCAGCTTGAGCGCGCTGCACCGTGGGCGGATCGGGTTCCCCCGCTTTGCGTTTGACTGACGGTCCGGTGAACTTCCTGGCTGCAGGCGACTGAGCGCACGGGCGCGTTTGACCAGAGAGGAAGCAGACACCCCGAACGTCGTGTCGGGGTGTCCCGATATTCAATGTTGTACGCGCAGGCTTTCGCGTTTCCCGTTCTTGAACGTATAGAGTGTCATCGTCGCATTCTGGAGATCGCCCTTGGAATCAAATCGCGTTTTACCGATCAAGCTCTTGTAGTCGATCTTTCAGATACGGGAGGCACTTCGCCAGGCCGGACGAGCCAGCAGACTTCTTTGCGTCGACGGGTAATCATCCTTCGCCTGCGACTAAATCACCAGCATAACCGCATCGGACGTCCCACTTAAAATCTCAGAAGACTGTCCGAACGTGACAGGCACCTCTGTCTGTTGTCACGCTCACGATCACGGCACCCTACGCGCGCGTCCGCCTCTCCTCGCATGTAGAGAACCTGCCTGACAACGCCTGCGAGCCGGGCGCAGAGCACCATGCGCGTAAGTCAAGCGTCGCGCCGGACCGTCCCCACGTACGCGACCGGGTTGCGCAACACGCCGAGCCGCTCGATCTCGACTTCGCACACGTCTCCGGCTTTCATCCAGAGCTGCGGTTCGCGCGCCATCCCGATACCGGCAGGCGTGCCCGTGACGATCACATCGCCGGCCTGCAGCGTCATCACGTCACTCAGCAGCACGACCAGCGTCTCGACATCGAAAATCATGTCCGACGTCGATGCCTCCTGCACGACCGCACCGTTCAAGCGCGTCTGGATCTTCAGCCCCTTGCAGCCGCGCGGCAGTTCGTCGGCCGTGACGAACCACGGCCCGAATGCCCCCGTCCCGTCGAAGTTCTTACCCATCGTCCATTGCGGCGTGCGGAACTGGTAATCACGCAGCGTGGCGTCGTTGAAAATCGAATAGCCGGCAACATGATCGAGCGCCCGCTCGCGCGCGATGCTGCGTCCGCCCTTGCCGATCACCGCCACTAGTTCGCCCTCGTAGTCGAGTTGGGACGATTGCGCCGGCAGCGCGATCGGGTCGCCATGGCCGATCAGGCTCGACGCAAACCGCGCGAACACGGTCGGATAGGCCTGCTTCGCAAACCCGGTCTCGGTCGAGTGGTCGAGGTAGTTCAATCCGACACAGACGATCTTGCCGGACCGTCCGAACGGCGGCAGCAAGCGCACCGCCTCGAGATCGACCGGCGCGCCGCGCGCGAGAAGCGCGCCCACTTCGGCAAGATCAGCGCCGTGCGCCAGCAGCGCATCCAGATCGCCCGGATAGGCGGTGTCCTCGGCGGTCAGCCCGAACCATCGCCCGCCGTGCTCCACCGCGATGCCGCGGTGCCCATCCGTTTTATAGACTGCAAATCGCATCGCACACTCCTTGCTCGCCGTCCATGAAGTCGCCGACTACGCCTTCAATGTCCTGTTGGAGCACCGCTGGAGGCAGCGGTAGCCCCTCCTTCATCACGTTTCCGTCGCCCATGTACTGCTAGCGCGCGTACATCCAAACAGCCATCATTTGCGCACGGCCATCACCCCCGCATCCACATTCCAGATGGCACCGGTTACCCACGAGGTCTTGTCTGAAAGAAGGAAGACGATCGTGTTTGCAACGTCTTCGGGCGTACCGACGCGTCCGAGCGGATGAAACGACTCGAGCGCTTTCATCGCACCGGCAATGTCTTCCTTCGCCATAAAGCCTTCATAAATCGACGTCTGTACGATCGCCGGCGAGACAGCATTCACTCGGATACCCGCATCGGCGAGTTCAATCGCGAGATTGCGCGTGAGCGCGTGCAGACCTGCTTTTGCCATGGAATACGCCGATGCCGCGGAGTCGCCCAGCGCTGCCTGGGCTCCGATCGACCCGACGTTCACGATAGCGCCTTGGAGCTTCGCAGCGAGCATGTTCCTGACCACGTCCCGCGTAATGAAGAAAGTGGCACGATTGAGCGACAGGTACATGTCGTAATCAGATTCTTCGTGGTCGATGAAGGCCTTCGGAGCAAAGATGCCCGCAGAATTCACCAGAAGCGAGATATCTTTGTGATTCGCGTTGATCTCCGAGCGGATGGCGTTCATGCCTTCCTCGGTCATGAGGTTCGCCGCAATCACGGAGACCGGACCGAGCCCGCTCAGTTCGGCACGGACCGCTTCAGCTTTGTCTTTCCTGTTTCCCGTCAAGACGACGCTACCGCCGCTTTTCAGCACTTGTTTGGCCGTTGCGAGCCCGATACCGCTGGTGCCACCGACGACAAGAAGTTTCTTACCGGAAAAATCATTCATTTTGGCTTCCTTAATTTAAATGTCTGGATCAGTTCCGCATGCGCGGCCGCGCCAACGCGGACATTACTCGTCTTGCCGCGTCCATGAATCAGCTCGCCTCGCGGAGAACGCAGAACGCAGAACGCGGCCGGTATCGCAAGTACCTCCGCTGGTTAGCCTTCGCGGACTTCGAGAGTCGAGACCATGCGGATCGCCTTCGAGAAATTCGCGAGGTTGACCGAAGTTTTCGTCACGACCTGGTGCAACTCCTCGACACGCTCGCGCGAAGCGTCCGTGTGCAGGCGAACGACATAGCTCACTTCGTCGTATCCCGGGTTCACGCTCTCGTCGAGCCCGAGGAAACCGCGCAAGTCCAGCTCACCATCGGTCTCGATTTCCAGACTGTGGACAGTGATGCCCATCGCGGCGGCGTTGACCACGTATCCGACCGTCAAACAAGCGTTGAGCGCGGCCATGAGCAGCTCTTGCGGATTAGGCGCGCTATTCGTGCCCAAAAGCTGGGTGGGTTCGTCCGCTGCGATTTCGAAATGCCGCTGGTGAGTCACCCCGCCCAGCTCATAGTGGCTGACAGTCGCCACGGAACGCGTCTGGTGTTCCCATTTCGTCTTGACGTTGAAGCGCGCGTTTCGCTTCGTGGGGTCCGTGGCGACTTCTTGCGCGAATTGCTGCAAAGCCGGCACATCGATTCCGTTCGGGTGGGTAGTCATCTGCTGGTCCTCCTAGGAGCGCTCTCGCGCAGGGAAAAGTTCAAACACGCGGCAAGCCTACCATCTAGTTGGTAGCTTCACAAGGGCATTTCTCGTCCTTGTAGTCGTGACGCTCCTTCGAGATTGATCGGACGAATTTGCCGCTCTGCCCGCTCAATGAAAAAATGCACGAGGTCGGTTAGTGCAATTGGGGACACGTTCCTCCACCATCTGCTTGCGGGGCGTCCCTGCAAGGTTGGCCCGCTGCGAAGACGAGATGCGCCGTCATGCTTGACAAAAAACCAACTAGTAGGTAGACTCCGCTTGCAGTGATTCGCTGGGTTCGTTCAATTGAAGATGGCAGTGTGCCGGAGGATGCATGGCAGTAGGTACGCGCGACGCGTTGGTTCAAGCTGCAGAAGGCCTGATGCGCTCGAGGGGTTATGCCGCCTTCAGTTATGCGGATCTGGCCGAAACCGTTGGCATCCGGAAGGCAAGCATTCACCATCACTTCCCGACGAAGGAAGATCTGGGCGTTGCGATTGTGGAAGCCTATGTCGCGAGAGTGGTGGAAGCGTTCGAGCGAATCGACCGCGAGAATGAGGACTTCTGGGGCCGCTTGAACGGATTTTTCGATACCTTTCGCGCCAGCAGTGATGGAAGCCTGCTCCCGCTCTGCGGTGCGCTTGCCGCCGAGATGGCTGCTTTGCCGCCCGAACTGCAGAAGCTCACGCACCGGTTTTTCGAGCTGCAACTGCGCTGGCTGACCAGGGTCATCGACAAGGGCATCAGCGACGGCGAGATCGCCGCCGGTGTGGGGAGCTGCCAGAAGGCGTATCAGGTATTGAGCGTTCTAGAGGGAGCCAGCTTTGTCGAGTGGGCCATGAAGAACGGCGAAACGCTCGACCGCGGCATCATTCGACTCATCGTCTCCGCAGCATAAAAAGGGGATCGCTTCCCCAAACGATTCATCGTTGCACCCAGCGCCAGAGCCGTTTTCCGCGTGAACATGGCTCTTTTATTTGAGTATTTACCCTACCAACTAGTTGGTTGTTATTTGGAGAAAACCATGGAAAACTGGACTGAAACAATCGGCGCCGTCACCCGTCGCGTGCATGAACTCGCACGGTACACCCCGGACACGCTCAAAGGCGTTGGTTTGCTCGGTGCCGCCGGCGCCAAGACAAATCATCTCGACGCAAAGACGCGAGAGCTGATTGCGTTGGCAGTCGCTGTCACAACACGCTGCGACGGCTGCATCGCTTTTCACGCGGCAGAAGCCAACAAGCTCGGTGTGACGAAGGAAGAAGTCGCAGAAGCACTTGGTGTCGCCATCAATCTCAATGCCGGCGCCGCTGTGGTCTATAGCACTCATGTCCTCGACGCGCTGGACCATCTCGGTCGCGAGTAAATGTCCTACCCGGCGCTACCGCTGCGAGCGGAGCGCCACGAGGCAGCAATTTCTAGCTGAGGATGAAACATGAAGCGGGTCAATGTAGAAGTGTGGTCGGACTTTGTCTGCCCCTGGTGCTGGATCGCAAAACGACGCCTGGAAAAAGCGATAGAAGGCGTGACGCAGCACGTCGACGTGGTCGTGACACACAAGTCCTACCGTCTTGCGCGAGGCATGGTTCCGACCGGCTTTACAGACGCGCTTTATGCCAAGTTCGGAAACGCGACAGCAGCGCAAAGAATGATGGATGCGGTGTGCTCGGCCGGAGCCCAGGAAGGTCTGAACTACCGATTCGAGACCATGCGCTTTGGCGATACGAGCGACGCGCACCTACTCGTCAAAAGTGTCCAAACGTCCGAAGACAAACAACGGATGATCGAAGCGATCTACCGGGCCGCGACGACCGACGGGATTGACATCTTCGATAGAGCCGCGCTCATCGACCTTGCGAAGAGCATCGGCATTTCTGCTGCGTCGCTCTCCTTCGACGATCGCGAGATGGTGTCCGAAATCGCGCGAGATGAAGCAGAGGCAAATCGAATCGCAAATGGCGTTCCGCTGTTTGTCTTCAACAACCGAACGTACCTCTCAGGCGCACGTGAAGTTGCCGTGTTCGAAAAAGCGTTGTTCGACTCCGCCGAGAACGTACCGGACGAAAGCGAAGACACCGGAGGCATGAGCTGCAGCATTGACGGGTGCGCTCACTAGGCAGCCCCCCATTCACAAGGTATCGATTCTTTCCGGACTGACCGAAATGCGCGTGAAGCAGATTCCCGGCTGTTAGATAGCCATCCGTTTCATTTCGCATTTAACCCGACACTCACCAGCGCCCTGGCGCACCTACATTTTGAGCAACATGATGAGTAAATTGTTTACGCCCTACGATCTCTCCGGGACGCAGCTCGCCAACCGCGTCGTCATGGCACCGATGACGCGCACGCGTACGCCCGATAACATTCCCAACGATCTCACCGCGCTCTACTACGCGCAGCGTGCTTCCGCCGGCTTGATCATCACCGAAGGTCTTCCGGTGTCCGAAGAGGGCCGAGGCTATCTGTATACGCCGGGTCTGTACACCGACGAGCAGACGGAAGGATGGCGGAAGGTCACCGACGCCGTGCACAAAAAGGGCGGCAAAATCTTTGCCCAGCTCTGGCACGTTGGCCGGCTGTCCCACGTTTCCATCCAGCCTGGCAATGCGGCTCCGGTGTCGTCGGGCGAAGTGCCGGCGACCACGACCATGGTCTACGCGTGGGTAGAACCCGGCAAGGAGGGCCCGGTCCTCCCGAGTGTGCCGCGTGCGCTGACCACGGACGAAGTGCAACGTGTCACTCAGGACTTCGTTGCATCCGCGCGTCGGGCGATGGACGCAGGCTTCGACGGCGTAGAAGTGATGGCGGCCAATGCCTTCCTGTTCGACCAGTTCCTGAGCAGCGCGCTGAACACCCGCACCGACCAATATGGCGGTTCCATCGCTAATCGTCAGCGCTTTTTGCTGGAGACGATCGACGCCCTGGCAGACGCCATTGGCGGTGAAAAGGTGGGCGTGCGGGTCTCGCCGTTCGGGCGCATCTACGATATGGAGGCCTTCGAAGGGGAAGCGGATGCGTGGGCGAGCATGGCCTCGGCCTTGAACGAACGGAAGCTGGCGTTCGTACACCTGAACTATCAGACGACCATTTCTGCAGCAGGTACTCCGAATGGCTTTGGTGCGGCCTTTCGCAAGGCCTACCAAGGCACGCTGATCGGCGCCGGCGGCTTCACGCAGGAGCTCGCCGAAGCCGAACTGGCGAAGGGAGAACTTGACCTGATCGCGTTCGGCACGGCCTTCATTTCCAATCCCGATTTGGTGGAGCGGATGAAGAACGGTTGGCCGCTCACGGAGCCCGATCGGTCGACCTTCTATGGCGTCATTGGTGCCAAGGGCTACACCGATTATCCGACTTTCGAGCAGGAAACCGCGTAATCGGACTGAAATGCCGACGCATCATTCCGGTCCCCGACATGAACGCGAGATGAGGTACGGCGGGCTCGGACTGCTTGCATGGGAAGTCTCCGAATCAACTTTTCCAAGTCGTTCGAAGTGCTTCCCATCGGCATTTAATAGCATCAGAAGATCTGGCGAAACTTGGCCGGCCGACCGTGATCCGGACCGGCCGAGGCGTCGCCTCAGGTTGCATGCCACATTCAGACTCCCCATCGACGTCAATGCAGGCCTTCGAAACTGTTGCGCGTCATGGGACCGAAAGGTCAAGCGGATATGCCGTCGTCCGTCGGTGCGATAGACCAACAGCTGCATCGCGCGAGGCTCGTTGAATGCTTGATTTCGTACATGGAGAATCCAGTATGGGCTATAACTTTGATCGCTCGATCTCCCGCCGCAACACAAATGCAA
>NZ_BCPP01000145.1:0-10053 GCF_016586125.1 Burkholderia sp. E168m23 | reverse complement strand
GCATTCTGCCGCGCGCACTTGCGTGCGCTGCTGCGTCATTGAGCCGTCACGACGAGCCGTTCCGGGGCGAGCACGCCATTCGCCTTGCGCGCCACGCCGAGCAACCGGGTGGCGTCGTACACGCGCACGCGCTCGCCATCGGCCGCGACGATCGGCTCGAGCGCCGACAGCGGCAGACGCTGGCCGTGCAGGAACCGCTTCGCGCTGGCTTCGTCGAGACGCACCAGCGGAAACGTCGACAGCAACGCATCGATCGGCTGAAGCCATGCATCGCGCGCCGCCTCGGCAGCGTCCGACAGCGCATCGAGCGTCACCGCATGCTCGAGCGTCAGCGCGCCGACGCCCGTGCGGCGCAGCATCGTCAGATGCGCACCGCAGCCGAGCGCTTCACCGATATCTTCCGCGAGCGTACGCACGTACGTGCCCTTGCTGCAGGTCACGCGAAACGTCACGTCGGGCAGCTCGCAGGCGAGCAGATCGAGCGCATGAATCGTCACGTTGCGACCTTCCCGCTCGACGGTCTGGCCGGCCCGCGCATATTCGTACAGCGGCTTGCCGTCGCGTTTGAGCGCCGAATACATCGGCGGTACCTGCACGATGTCGCCGGTGAAGCGCACGAGCGCGGCCTCCACCGCCGCGCGATCGCATTCGACGGGCCGCGTGTCGATCACCTCGCCTTCCGCGTCGCCGGTGGCCGTACGCTGGCCGAGACGCATCGTCGCTTCATACGTCTTGTCGGCGTCGAGCAAGTCCTGCGAGAACTTCGTCGCCTCGCCGAAGCACAGCGGCAGCAGGCCCGAAGCCAGTGGATCGAGCGTGCCGGTGTGACCGGCTTTCTTCGCGAGAAGCAGGCGCTTTGCGCGAATCAGCGCATCGTTGCTCGACAGGCCGATCGGCTTGTCGAGCAGGAGAACGCCGTCCAGCACGCGCCGGGGCACGCGCGGACGTGGGGATGCTGCATTCGTCATAGGGCGGTCGAACTCAATCGTCCTTGGCAGGCGTGTCGGCCTCGTCGTCGTCCTTCGCGCGCGTCGAGTTCGCTTCCTTGATCAGGCGCGACATTTCGACCGCCTTCTCGATCGTCTGGTCGTAGTGGAAATGCAGCGTCGGCACCGTATGAATGTGCAAGCGCTTGAACAGCAGGTTGTGCAGGTGACCCGACGCATGGTTCAGCGCCTCCTGCGTCTTCTCCGGATCGCCGGTGAGCGCCGTGAAGTAGACCTTCGCGTGCGCATAGTCCGGCGTCAGTTCCACGCTCTGGATGGTCACGATGCCGATGCGCGGATCTTTGACCTCGCGCATGATGAGTTCGGACAGATCGCGCTGAATCTGGTCGGCGATCTGAACGTTGCGATTGGGGGAAGTACGTTTCCTGGACATGATCGATCCGTGATCCGTTTATCAGGATGAAGCGGCGGCCATTGTCGGCACGCCACCATGAAAATGGGCGGGACAGGCCCAAGCCTGCCCCGCCCAAGAGCCGATACGCGACGATTACAGCGTACGTGCGACTTCGGTCACTTCGAATACTTCGAACTGGTCGCCTTCGGTGACGTCGTTGAAGTTCTTCACCGACATACCGCACTCGAAGCCTTGCTTGACTTCCTTCACGTCGTCCTTGAAGCGCTTCAGCGATTCGAGTTCGCCCGTGAAGATCACGACGTTGTTGCGCAGCACGCGAACCGACGACGAGCGCTTGACGATACCGTCGGTGACCATACAGCCGGCGACCGTGCCGATCTTCGGTACCTTGAAGACCTGGCGCACCTCGACCATGCCGGTGATGACTTCACGCTTCTCCGGCGCCAGCATGCCCGACATCGCCGCCTTCACCTCGTCCACTGCGTCGTAGATGATGTTGTAGTAGCGGATATCGATGCCGTTCGCCTCGGCCAGCTTGCGTGCCTGTGCGTCCGCACGCGTGTTGAAGCCGATGATGACCGCCTTCGATGCCGTCGCGAGGTTGACGTCGTTTTCGCTGATGCCACCGACCGCGCTGTGCACGATCTGCACGCGCACTTCGTCGGTCGACAGCTTGAGCAGCGACTGCACGAGCGCTTCCTGCGAACCCTGCACGTCTGCCTTGATGATGAGCGGCAGGTTCTGCACTTCGCCTTCGCCCATCTGCTCCAGCATGCTTTCCAGCTTCGCGGCCTGCTGCTTCGCGAGCTTCACGTCGCGGAACTTGCCCTGACGGAACAGCGCGATTTCACGCGCCTTGCGCTCGTCCGGCAGCACGATCACTTCCTCGCCCGCGCCCGGCACTTCCGACAGACCCTGGATCTCGACCGGAATCGACGGGCCGGCTTCCTTCGTCGGCTTGCCGTTCTCGTCGAGCATCGCACGGACGCGACCGTAGGCCGTACCGGCCAGCACGATATCGCCGCGGTTCAGCGTACCGGACTGCACCAGGATCGTCGCGACCGGGCCTTTACCCTTGTCGAGCTTCGCTTCGATCACGATACCCTTGGCCGGCGCCTCGACCGGTGCCTTCAGTTCCAGCACTTCAGCCTGCAGCAGCACGTTCTCGAGCAGATCGTCGATACCTGCGCCCGTCTTGGCCGACACCGGCACGAACGGCGAATCGCCACCGTATTCTTCCGGCACGACGCCTTCCGCGACCAGTTCCTGCTTGACGCGATCCGGGTTCGCTTCCGGCTTGTCGATCTTGTTGATCGCGACGACGATCGGCACGCCACCCGCCTTCGCGTGGGCGATCGCTTCCTTCGTCTGCGGCATCACGCCGTCATCGGCCGCCACCACCAGCACCACGATGTCGGTCGCCTTCGCGCCGCGTGCACGCATTGCCGTGAACGCTTCGTGACCCGGCGTATCGAGGAACGTGATGACGCCACGCGGCGTGTCGACGTGATAAGCGCCGATGTGCTGCGTAATGCCGCCCGCTTCGCCCGCGGCAACCTTCGCGCGGCGGATGTGGTCGAGCAGCGAGGTCTTGCCGTGGTCGACGTGACCCATCACCGTGACGACCGGCGGACGCGGCAGCTGCTCCGCATCGGTACCGGATTCGCCTTCGACGAGCAGCGCTTCCGGATCGTCCAGCTTCGCGGCAACCGCGCGGTGGCCCAGTTCCTCGACGATGATCATCGCCGTTTCCTGGTCCAGCACCTGGTTGATCGTGACCATCTGGCCCATCTTCATCATCACCTTGATGACTTCCGAGGCCTTGATCGACATCTTGTGCGCGAGATCGGCAACCGACACGGTTTCCGGCACGTGTACTTCACGGACGATCGGCTCGGTCGGCGCCTGGAACGTCGAGCTGTCCTGGTGACGGCCGCGACCCTTCGGGCCGCCGCGCCAGCCGCGGTCGACGCCGCCGCTCGAGTCGCCGCGCGTCTTGATGCCGCGACGCTTCGCCGCGTCGTCCTGCCAGCCGCCCTTGCCTGCGCCCGGCTTCTTGTTGCGGTCGCCCGCGCCTGCCGGCGCCTGCGTGGTGGCCGGAGCCGCCGCGCCAGCCGGCTTCTTCACGGCCGGACGCGCCTGCGCACCTTCCGGCTTCGCCGGCTTGTGCAGCGTGCCCTTCGCTTCGGCCGGCTTCGGCGGTTCGACCGGCTTCGGCGGCTCGACTGCCTTGACCACGGCCTTGCGCGGCGTGTTCATCATTTCGCGGATCGCGCGGGCTTCGGCTTCCGCCGCCGCGCGACGCTTGCTGATCTCTTCCTGCTCGGCGCGCGCCTTGTCGGCTGCCTCACGGGCAGCGTCCTCGGCCTTCTTCGCCGCTTCGCGCTGGGCCGCGCGTTCGGCGGCTGCGCGTGCTTCGTCCTGCGCGGACTGCGTCGGCGTCGATTCCTGCTCGGCAGCAGCCTGCTGCGCTGCCGCCTGCTGCTGGGCTGCGGCGGCTTCCGCCGCGGCACGCTTCGTCGCCGCTTCTTCCTCGGCGCGACGGCGCTCGGCCTCGGCCGCTTCCTCGCGGGCGCGACGTTCGGCTTCCTCGCGTTCGAGGCGTTCCTGACGCTCGCGCAGCTCCTGCGCCTGCTTCTCGAGCAGCTCGGCCTCGCGGCGCGCCTCTTCCTCGCGACGCTTCAGTTCTGCATCGTCGTCCGCTTCGGCGACCTGCGCCTGACCCTGATCCGCACCTTCGGCCACGTCGTCGCGCTTGACGAACGTACGCTTCTTGCGAACCTCGACCTGAATGGTGCGAGCCTTGCCCGTCGCGTCAGATTGCTTGATCTCCGACGTATGCTTGCGGGTCAGCGTGATCTTGCGCTTGTCGCCGTCAGTTGCGCCGTGCGACTTGCGCAAATGATCGAGCAGACGCGCCTTGTCCGTTTCGGACAGCGCATCGTCTTCACTCGCTTTCTGGACGCCCGCTGCCTGCAGCTGTTCGAGCAGCACACCAGCAGGCATTTTCAGTTCCGCGGCAAATTGGGCTACGTTGTTACTCGCCATTCATTCCTCTTAGTGCAAGGACCGATTCCTTGCGGTTAGCATCGGGTCAGGCCATACGGCCGCCATCAAATCAGTGCGCCATGGTCATTTCTCACTGGAACCAATGTTCACGTGCTTTCATGATCAACGCCTTAGCGGCATCCTCTTCCATTCCGGTCATGTCGACCAGTTCATCTACAGCCAGCTCGGCGAGATCGTCGCGCGTCTGCACGCCGTGTTCGGCCAGCTTCGCGAGCAGTTCCGGCGTGATGCCGTCGAGGCTCTTGAGATCCAGCGCTGCGTTCTCGACCTTTTCTTCGTTCGCGATGGCCATCGTCAACAGCGCGTCGCGTGCGCGGTTGCGCAGTTCGTGCACGGTGTCCTCGTCGAACGCTTCGATTTCGAGCATTTCGTTGAGCGGCACGTACGCGATTTCTTCGAGGCTCGTGAAGCCTTCGTCGATCAGGATGTCGGCAACTTCTTCGTCGACGTCGAGACGCGCCATGAACAGCGCACGCAGCCGGTCGCGTTCTTCACCCTGCTTCAGGGCGGACTCGTCCGGCGTCATGATGTTGATCTGCCAGCCGGTCAGCTCGCCGGCAAGGCGAACGTTCTGACCACTGCGGCCGATCGCGACAGCCAGCTCGTTCTCGTCGACGACGACGTCCATCGAATGCTTTTCTTCATCGACGACGATCGACTGGACGGCTGCCGGCGCGAGCGCGCCGATCACGAACTGGGCGGGATCCTCCGACCATAGCACGATGTCGATGTTTTCGCCACCGAGCTCGTTGCGCACGGCCTGCACGCGGGAACCGCGGATGCCGACGCAGGTGCCGATCGGATCGATCCGCTTGTCGTAGGCGATGACGCCGATCTTCGCGCGCACGCCCGGGTCGCGGGCAGCCGCCTTGATCTCGAGCAGGCCCTGCTCGATTTCCGGCACTTCCATCTCGAACAGCTTCATCAGGAATTCCGGCGCCGTGCGCGACAGCTCGATCTGCGGGCCGCGCGCGGTGCGGTCGACCTTCGCGATGTACGCACGCACGCGGTCGCCCACGCGCAGGTTTTCCTTCGGGATCAGCTGATCGCGGCGCAGCAGTGCCTCGACGCGGCCCGATTCGACGATGAAGTTGCCCTTGTCGAGGCGCTTCACCGTACCCGTCATGATCTTTTCGCCACGCTCGAGGTAGTCGTTCAGGATCTGCTCGCGCTCCGCGTCGCGCACCTTCTGCAGGATCACCTGCTTCGCGGCCTGCGCGCCGATGCGACCGAATTCGATCGACGGAACGGGTTCCTCGACATACTCGCCGACTTCGACGTCGGGCTTTTGCTCACGTGCTTCGAACAGCAGGATCTCGCGATCCGGCTCCTGCAAGCCTGCCTCGTCGGGCACGACGAGCCAGCGACGGAAGGTTTCGTGCTCGCCGCTTTCGCGATCGATATGGACGCGGATTTCGGCGCCTTCGTCGAACAGCTTCTTGGAAGCGGACGCGAGCGCAGCCTCGAGGGCGCCCAGCACCACATCCTTGTCGACGTTTTTCTCGCGCGCCAGCGCATCCACCAGCATCAACACTTCGCGACTCATTATTTGCGGCTCCTAAAGTCAACTTGCGGAATCAGGCGGGCTTTGTCGATATCGGCCAGCGTGAAATCCAGCATGGCTGCCTCGCCCTTCTTCCCCTCAAATTCCAAACCGATCGTTTCGCCATTCGGCGCGTGCAGAATGCCCCGGTACGTCTTGCGCCCGTCCAGCGGCTTTTTCAAGGTCACGGAAACTTCGCTGCCGGCGAAGCGCTCGAAGTCGGCCAGCTTCTTCAACGGGCGGTCGAGCCCCGGGGACGAGACTTCGAGCCGTTCGTAATCGATATTTTCGACCGTCAAGACGTGCTGGAGCTGACGCGTAACCTTTTCGCAATCTTCGAGCGAGATGCCGGCAGGCTGATCGATATAGATGCAAAGCATGCCGCGCCCGGTGCGCTCGAGTTCCACCAGCTCGTAGCCGAGCCCGGTGACCGTGGTTTCTATCAGTTCCGTCAGTTGCACAGTGTCCTCTCAGGTGTTCGCGCCCGCCGCTCGCGATTCACCCGCGGGCGCGCGCCTTAGCCGGCGCAGGAAGCGCTACCCGAGATGCCTAACCGTTTCAGCAAAAAAAAATGGGCGGAACGCCCATCTTCTTACTGGTGGTCGCACCTGAGCCGCACATTGAATCCGTACGCCCAGCGACTCCGCGATTATAGCGATTTTTGGCGCAAACGCCAAGCCAGCCGGTAAAAGCAGCGCGTCGGCTGCCTTTACGGACCGAAAATGCGAAATCGGGCTGCCCGATCGACCGGTACTACCCTGCCGCACCGGTGATCATCGTTGTCGCGGCACGCGACATGGATGCAGCCGAAACCCGTCAACGCAATGCGCCGTATCGACAAAGCCGGCCGGATGCCGGCCACGCCGACGTATCGGCGGCTTTGCGCTGCCGTACGTACGCCAATCAACAGACGCTTAGCGGCTGCGCGTACGACTGCGCTGCGGACGCTGACCGCCGCGCGGGCCACCGTTGCCGGCGCCGTCGGCACGATTGCCGTTCGGATTGCGATTGCCACCGCCCTTGCTGCCGCCGCGCTTGCCGCCCGCGCCCTCGCGCTTGGGGCCTGCGCCATACGACGCGCGATTGCCGTCGACATCGCGACCGCCGCCTGCACGGTTGCCGTCGCGGCCGCCACCGGTGCGATTGCCGTCACGGCCGCCGCCCGCGCGGTTGCCGTAACCCGATGGCGCAACCGGCAAGCTGCCGTAGCCGCTCAGGCCCGGCAGGCCCGGCCCGCCGCGTCGGCCACCGCCGCGACGCGGCTGGTCGAGTTGGCCGTGCGTCGTCAGCACCGGTTCGCGGCTGATGAAGCCCATCGACGTCTGCATCGGATCGGGCTGGCGACGCTCGGTCGGACCGGCAGCGCCGCCGCGCTTGCCCTTCTCCTCGGACGGCGCCTTCAGACCGACGGTCGCCATCAGCTTGCGCACCTGTGCGTCGTCAAGCTCTTCCCAACGACCACGCTTCAGGCCGCGCGGCAGCGGAATCGGGCCGTGACGCGTACGGATCAGCCGGCTCACCATCAGGCCGACCGCCTCGAACATCCGGCGCACTTCGCGGTTGCGGCCTTCGGCCAGCGCGACGTGATACCAGTGGTTCGTGCCTTCGCCGCCGCCATCGCGGATGCGCAGGAAATTCGCCGGACCGTCGTCGAGCTCGACGCCGTGCAGCAGCTTTTGCCGCATGCCTTCGGCCAACTCGCCGACGACCCGCACCGCATACTCGCGCTCGACGCTGTAACGCGGATGCATGAAGCGGTTCGCGAGATCGCCGGAAGTCGTCAGCATCAGCAGACCTTCGGTATTGAAGTCGAGGCGGCCCACCGCAAGCCATTTCGCCGTCTTCATCGGCGGCAGACGGTCGAACACCGACGGACGGCCTTCCGGATCCGCGTGGCTGACGATTTCGCCGGTCGGCTTGTGATACAGCAGCACGCGCGGCGGCTTGTTCGGCAGCTTGCGCTTGACCGGCTTGCCGTTGATCCGCACCTGGTCGGTCGGCATGATCCGCTGGCCGATGTGCGCGGGCTCGCCGTTCACCGACACGCGGCCGGCGACGATCAGCTCTTCCATTTCGCGACGCGACCCCATGCCCGCTTCCGCGAGCACCTTGTGGAGCTTCGGCGCGTCGTCGTCCGGCGACAGCACGCGCTTGTTCGCCGGCTGGGCGCGGCCGCGGCGCAGCATCGGCGCACGCACGCCGCTGCCGCCCGCGGAGTTGTCCGCGTCGAAGGCCGGCGACGTCACGTATGCGAACAGTTCGTCCTGGGACGCATCGCCTTCCGCTACCTTCGCCGGGCCGCCTTCAGCCTTCGCTGCACCGCGACGGCCCTGGCCAGCCTGGCCGCCCTTGGCCGCCGCCGCGCCTTCGCGCTTGCCGGCCGGCTTGCGACCGCCCTTGGCCGCGCCTTCCTTGCGCGGCGCACGCGCCGGCTGCGCGTCGGCGGCCTCGGCCGACTGCGCATCCGCGCCCTCGGCACCCTGCTGCTCGCCGCCTTCGGCGCCCTTCGACTTGGCCGCCGCGCGACGCCGCGCGATCAGGCTACGCGGGCCGCGCCGCAGACCGCGGCGGGGACGCTCGTCGCCACCCGCGGCCGAAGCATCCTGCTCCGGCGCATCGTCGGCACGCGCTGCCTGCACGGCAGGCGCGGACGATTCAATATCGTGGATATCTGTCAAAACAACCTCAAAATGTCAGGTCTCGCGCCCGGCGCGGGCGCGGCAAGAAGTTGGCCGCGATCAGGCGCGACGCTGTTCGGGTTCTGCTTCGTCGTCCGGCAGCGCGTCGGCGCCGATGGGCGCACTGGCACTTCGGACGGCATCCGCGAGACTGTCGGACGTGTCGTCCAGTGTCTCGTCGTCCGCGGGACGGGAGCGGGAGGCGTCGGCCTGATCGGCCTCGCCGGGCATGTCGCCGGCCGCTTCCGCTCCGTCTCCGGCAGCCGCTTCGGCGGCCGGCTTGCGATCTTCCTCGCTCGAATCCGCACGCTGCGGCTCGGGCTGCACACCGGTCGGCACTGCTTCGGCACCAACCTGTTCCATCTGTTCCGTTTGCGCGCGATCAGCATCGAGCGTATCGCGACTCGGAATTTCCTGCGTCGACGCGACATCGCCGGGCCCTTCGGCCGACTCGTCGGCGGGCGCTTCATCCGCCAGCGCCTGCGGCACATCGGCCGCCGCGTCGTCGGCTACCACGACGTCACCATCGAAATCCATGGCCTGCTGCGCGAGCAACGCGGCCTCGATGTTCGCGGCCGGCTCTTCGAGCGCCGGCAGGTCGTCGAGCGCCTTCAGGCCGAGATCGTCGAGGAATTGCTTGGTCGTCGCATACAGCGCCGGACGCCCCGGCACGTCGCGATGACCGATCACCTCGATCCAGCCGCGATCCTCGAGCTGCTTGACCACCTGCGTATTGACCGTGACGCCGCGAATCTCTTCGATGTCGCCGCGCGTGACGGGCTGCCGGTACGCGATGATCGCGAGCGTTTCGAGCACGGCGCGCGAATATTTCGGCGGCTTCTCGGGATGCAGGCGATCCAGATAATGACGCATCGCCGGCTTGCTCTGAAAGCGCCACCCGGTCGCCAGCGCCACCAGTTCGACACCGCGGCCGGACCAATCCTGTTTCAGATCTTCGAGTAACGTGCGGACCGTGTCAGCCGACACGCCGTCGGCAAAGAGCTTGCGCAAATCGCCGAGCTTCAGCGGTTCCTGCGCGCAGATCAAAGCAGTCTCGAGGACGATCTTCGCCTCTTGGGTATTCATGCAGCTAGGCCAGACCCTGTGGTCAAACGAACCGGATCAACAAACAGACGAAAGGAACGGAAGACGCGCTCGCCCGATTCTGATCGGTCATATTGATGGGAGCACGAACCGGGGGCGGCGAATCAACTTCAAGCCAGGCCCAAACCGGACGGAACAGCACGGCTCAACGACGGAACCGCGTGACTGAACGCCATATTACGCAAAATCGCCCGGTGCGTAAAGATGAGCGAAACAGGCCGCCGCCCCGGCGGCACGCCCGCTCCGTCCCCGCTTCAGCGAACGCCCGCGCCGTGCGCGAGGAACCTGCGTAGTCGC
>NZ_BCPP01000144.1:0-10055 GCF_016586125.1 Burkholderia sp. E168m23 | reverse complement strand
ATCTTCCTGCTGCTGGCGCTGCCGGGCGCCGCCGCCCGGGCCGAGCGGCCGTTCCATCCGCTGCCGCAGTGGCTGCGCCAGGCGCTGCGCGCGTTCGCGCTGATCGGCTTCCTGTTCGCCGTGTGGTCGATCGGCGCGTTCACGTGGGCGGCCGGCTGGCGCCGCGCCCTGCACGCGGTGACGGCGACCAACGGCTGGCTCGTCGCCGCGCCGGCGCTCTATGCGGCGATCGTCTGGATTTGCCGGCCGCGGCCGCTGTGGCGGACCAACGTGGCCGCGCGCCGCTTCGCGGTCGGTCGGTATGCGATTTCGCTCGACGTGCTGACGCGCACCGCGATCGTCTGGATGGAAAGCCGCAAGGTTGGCCAGTACGACGCGCGCGAACTGTCGGTGCGCTGGCCCGGCCGGGTCGCACCCACCGCGCCCGCCGCGGGCGAGCAGGGCGCGCAGCCGGCGGTCGTGCCGCCGCGCCGCGGCAGCCTGTTCAGTCGACCGAAGGTGGAGCTGCTGTGGGATTCGCCGGCGGCGGTCGGCCACAACCGGCAGATCGTGATGCGCGCGCCGCTCACGACCGAAGGCGACCGCGTCGCGGTGCTCGCGCTCGACGCGGCGCTCAAGCAGATCGTCTGACACGGCTCGCGCACCGGGCGCGGGCGACAAGGCGGCGCGATGATCGTCCGCTGGTTGCTGGCTGCCATTCACCTGAGTGCGTTCGGCGTCGCATTCGCCGCGATCGCGGCGCGTAACCGTGCGTTGCGCCGGCTCATCGCGTCGGCGCAGCCAGCCGATTTGCCCGGCGTGTTCAAGGCGGATGCGGTCTGGGGGCTGTCGGCGCTCGTGCTGATCGCGACGGGCCTTGCGCGGGCGTTCGGCGGTTTCGAGAAAGGGGCCGCGTACTACCTGCACGAACCGCTCTTTCACCTGAAGATGACCGCGCTCGTGCTGCTCCTGCTGCTCGAAATCGTGCCGATGCTGGGGCTGATCCGCTGGCGTATCGCCGCGCGGCGGCAGCAACCGCCCGATCTCGGCCGGGCGCGCACCTATGTGCGGATCGGCCACTGGCAGGCGGTGCTGGTGATCGTCATCGTGTTCGCCGCGTCGGGGATGGCGCGGGGGATCGGGCTGGCCGGGTAGGTGCGGTCGGTTAGGGAGGCCCGGTTAGGGAGGCCCGCTTAGGAGCGCCCGGTCAGGATCGTCGCGCGGCGACCGGCCGGCCGCGCACTCGCGAATCCCGCTTTTGCTTCGCCGGTCTTTCCCGGCCGGCGATCGCCGATACACGGGCGAATCGCCTCATTCCATTCCGACCGGGCGACCTTGCCGCCCGGTCCGTCCTACGCTCAGCGCACGAGGCACGGGCGCTTGTTGTTGAACGTCCAGCCCGGGATCAGGTACTGCATCGCCGCCGCGTCGTCGCGGGCGCCGAGGCCGTGCTGCTTGTACAGCTCGTGCGCGAGCGCGACCGCATCCATGTCGATGTCGATGCCGAGCCCCGGCCGCTTCGGCACTTCCACCAGCCCGTTCTCGATCTTCAGCGGCTCCCGCGTCAGCCGTTCGCCGTCCTGCCAGATCCAGTGCGTATCGATCGCGGTGACCTGACCCGGCGCCGCGGCCGCGACGTGCGTGAACATCGCGAGCGACACGTCGAAGTGGTTGTTCGAATGCGAACCCCACGTGAGGCCCCAGTCGCGGCACATCTGCGCGACCCGCACCGACCCCTGCATGGTCCAGAAGTGCGGATCGGCGAGCGGGATGTCGACGGCGTGCAACTGCACCGCATGGCCCATCTGCCGCCAGTCGGTCGCGATCATGTTGGTCGCCGTCGGCAGCCCCGTCGCGCGGCGGAATTCGGCCATCACCTCGCGGCCCGAGTAACCGTTCTCCGCACCGCACGGATCTTCCGCATACGCGAGCACGTGATGCTGATCGCGGCACAGCCGCACGGCTTCGTCGAGCGACCATGCGCCGTTCGGATCGAGCGTCACGCGCGCGTCGGGGAAACGCTCGGCGAGCGCCGTCACGGCTTCGATCTCGCTGGCCCCTTCGAATACGCCGCCCTTCAGCTTGAAGTCGTTGAAGCCGTAGCGCGCATGCGCGGCTTCGGCGAGCCGCACGACGGCTTCGGGCGTCAGTGCGGCTTCGTCGCGTACGCGCGTCCAGTCGTCGGTCGCGCCGCGGCCGTCGCGATAGGGGAGCGCGGTCTTCGTGCGGTCGCCGATGTAGAACAGGTAGCCGAGCATCTCGACCCGCTCGCGCTGCTGGCCTTCGCCGAGCAGCGCGGCGACCGGCACGCCGAGATGCTGGCCGAGCAGGTCGAGCAGCGCGGCTTCGAGCGCGGTGACCGCGTGGATCGTCGTGCGCAGGTCGAAGGTCTGCAGCCCGCGGCCGCTTGCGTCGCGGTCGGCGAAGGTGCGCCGCACGTCGTTGAGCACCGCATGGTAGTTGCCGACCGGCTGGCCGACGACGAGCGCGCGCGCGTCGTCGAGCGTGCGGCGGATGCTTTCGCCGCCCGGTACTTCGCCGACGCCCGTGCGGCCCGCGCTGTCCTTCAGGATCACGAGGTTGCGGGTGAAGAACGGGCCGTGCGCGCCGCTCAGGTTGAGCAGCATGCTGTCGTGGCCGGCGACCGGAATCGCTTGCAGGTCGACGATGCGCGGCGTGTCGTGGGAGGGCGAGGCAGTGACGGCGTTCATGGGCGGCGATGGCGAAAGAGTGGGCGATGCCGTGCGGCAAAAGCTTTGCCGCGCGCGGCGCGAGGTGCGATCATTCGACAACCGACGTGCGCGGCGCGCAAGCCCCGCATGTCGACGCAACCCGAATGGGGTGGAAGCGACAACCGGGCCGGCGGAGCGCAGAACGCGAACGCAGGTCGATCGTCACGCACGGGACCGGGCGGTGCTGAACAGCCGACCTGAGTCGACAGGAGATCCGTGCGCCGATCATCAGTCGTCGGATGACTTGTGACGCAGTATAATGAATCATCGGCTTTCGCTCAAACCCCGCGTAAACCCTCGGCTCACATTACGATCATTCAAAAAGGAACCGGCCACATGTCCGTGCCTACGCTTCCCGCAGCGCCGCGCCGTCGCGCACGCAGCCTCGCACAAGATGTCGTCGACGCGCTGACCGCGCAGATCGAAAACGGCACGCTGCGGCCCGGCGACAAGCTGCCGACCGAAACCGAAGTCATGGCGGCGCAGGGCGTGAGCCGCACGGTCGTGCGCGAGGCGATCTCGCGGATGCAGGCGAGCGGCCTCGTCGAGACGCGCCACGGCATCGGCAGCTTCGTGCTGGAGCCGTCGCGCCGTCAGACGCTCGGCATCGATCCCGCGACGATCACGACGCTGCGCGACGTGCTCGCGGTGCTGGAGCTGCGTATCAGCCTCGAAAGCGAGTGCGCGAGCCTGGCCGCGCAGCGCGCGAACGATGCCGACCTCGCCGCGCTGCGGCGCGCGCTCGACGCGATCGCGACGGGCGCGGGTGGCGGGCGTGACACCGCGCAGCTCGACTTCCAGTTCCATCTGCAGATCGCGCAGTCCACCGGCAACCGCTATTTCGTCGACATCATGACGCAGCTGGGCACGTCGATCATTCCGCGTACGCGGGTGAATTCGGCGCGCTTTGCCGGCGACGACCTCGAGCGCTACGTCGGCCGGCTGAACCACGAGCACGAGGACATCTACGAGGCGATCGCGCGCCACGACCCGGAAGCGGCGCGCGCCGCGATGCGCACGCACCTCACCAACAGCCGCGAGCGCCTGCGGCGCGCGCACGAGGCAGCCGAGGCCGAAGCGGGCTGACCGTTGGGTCACGGGGCTCGCGAGGTCGCGGGTCCGCTGGCATTGTTTTAACATCAGTCGTCATACGAGATCGGCGCAATCGTCTCGATCTCCGCGGCCAGACGGCGTTCCCGCCGCCGGCCGCCCCTCTCGCCGATCAGCCTCCCTTCGTCACGATCGTCTTCCACGCGCCGTTCTTCACCTGGTACAGCGTCGACATCCCGCTCTTCAGCGAGCCGTCGTTCGCGAACGAGATGCGGCCGGTCACGCCTGGGAAGTCGATTTTCTTCAGCGCCGGGCGATAGGCCTTCGGATCGGTCGAACCGGCCGCCTGCATCGCCTTGATCGCCGCCCACGCCGCGTCATAGCCGAACTGCGCATACGACAGCACGTCGACGCCGAAGCGCTTCTTGAAGCGCGCCTCGAAATCCTTCCCCTGCGGCAGCTCGTCGAGCGGCTGACCGTATTCCCACGCCATCGCGCCTTCGGCGGCCGGCCCCGCGATCTTGATGAACTCGTTGTCCTTCACGCCGCCGCCGCCGACGAATTGCGCGTTCAGCCCGAGTTGACGCATTTGCTTGATGAAGTTGGCGGCGAGCGAATCGAGGCCGCCGAAGAAGATCAGGTCGGGATTCTTGGCCTTCAGGCTCGTGATCTGCGCGCGGAAATCGACCGCCTGGTTGCTGGTGAACTCGCGACCGATGAGGTTGCCGCCGGCGGCCTTCACGGCCTTCTCGAATTCGTCGGCTTCGCCCTGGCCGAACGCGGTGCGGTCGTCGATGATCGCGATGCGCTTCGCCTTCGTCACCTCGACCGCGTACTTGCCCGCGTTGCCGGCATTCTGGCCATCGGTCGCGATCACCATGAACATGTTCGCGAGCCCGCGCGACGTGAGCGTCGGGTTGGTCGCGGCCGGGTCGATCACCGGAATGCCGGCCTTGTCGTAGACCACCGACGCCGGAATCGTCGTCCCCGAATTGAAGTGACCGACCACGACCGACACGTTCTGGTCGACCAGTGCCTGCGCGGCCTGCACGCCGATGCGCGGGTCGGCCTGGTCGTCCTGCACGACGAGATTGAAGCGGGCAGGCTTGCCGGCGATCTGCACTTTCTGCGCGGCTGCATCGTCGAGCGCGAGCTGCACGCCGTTTTGCAGGTCCTTGCCGTAGCCGGCGTTCACGCCCGTGAGCGGCGCGGCGAAGCCGACCTTCACGTCGGTTGTGTCGGCGGCCTGGGCAGCCTGTTGCGACAGAAGGGCAAGCGCGGATGCAATCGACACCGACAGCAGGGAATGACGGAATTTCATGTTGTTCCTCTTGTTCGACACCGGCGAGTGGGTACCGCGCGCGCCTGGGCGGGCCGGACGCGTGCGACGGGCGGGCGGTTCGACCGCTTCTCGGAATCGGGCGGGGAGGTCGGCATCGTGATCCTCGGAAACATCTCCCGTCAGGCTCCGCGAAGAGCCCCGATTGCTTCGATATATAGGTCGCCGATATGCGCGGGTCTTGGAAATTTGTCGCGCATTCGATGCGGATTTGCGCATAGCTTCCGCGCGTGCGCGGGCGGCCGGTATCGGGAGTTTCCCGTCGCGAACGCAACGGGCGCAGAGAAGAGGGGCGGTGCGGGCAAAAACGCGGCGCGGCCCGTCAGAAGGGCCGCGCCGCGCGTGGGTCGACGTCAGTCGGACAGGGCGTCCGACGCGGCTTCGGCGTCGTCGTGCGACGCGGTCGTGCGGATCAGCGGGTCGCTGGTGCTCGGGCGGCCCGTTTCGACGTGGCCGGCGAAGCGGCGCAGGAAGCCGAGCAGGCGGCCGTCGCTGACGGTGAGGTCGTACCAGCCGTGGCTGCCGCGCAGGTCCCAGTAATCGTCGACGTGCGCGCCCGGCGCGAGGTCGAACGTGCGCGCGTGACCGTGGCCGTACGCGTTCGTGACCTTGAGCCGCACGGCCTTGTGGCCGCGGTTCATCAGGCGCAGCGTGATGTTGCCGTTCGCGACGTCGTAGCCGTAGATCACCTCGGGGTTCACGTCCGCGCTGCCGACCCCGGTCGCGAACGGGCCGCGGAAATGGCAGTAGAAGCCGTTCGGGCCGTATACGTCGAGGTCGTACAGGCCGAGCGATGCGGCGGCGCTCCACGTATCGGCGATACGTTTGCCGGCTTCGACCGTGTACGCCCACGGGCCGTCGACGCGGTTGCGCGACTGGACCTGGAACGCGGCGCCCGCCCGGCCCGTGTTCGCGAAGGTCAGCCGGAACTGGCCGTTGGCGGCTTCGACGCGGCCGTGCACGAACAGCTCGTACGGCAGAGCGCGCGCCGGACGCAGCCCGGCTTCCTGTTTCGGCAGCTTCTGCAGCACCGGCGGCACCGGGATGTAGTCGGGATGGCGCACGCGGTCGGGCGGCGCGTAGCCGCTGGTGTCGGGCAGCGTCGGCCATGCGGCGTCCGCGGTCGCGAACTCGAACGCCGACGTCAGGTCGCCGCACACCGCGCGGCGCCACGGCGACACGTTGGCGGCCGTGACCGGATACTGCGCGCCGAAGCGCGCCTCGATGAATTGCAGCAGCGACGTGTGATCGAAGGTCTGCGAGCAGACCCAGCCGCCCTTGGTCCACGGCGACACGACCAGCATCGGCACGCGCGGCCCGAGCCCGTAAGGGCCGGCCATGTGCGACGCGTCGCCGGCGAACACCTCGTTGGTCGTCGCGACCGTCGACAGCCCGTTCTCGCGCGACTGCGGCGCGAACGGCGGCGGCACGTGATCGAAGAAGCCGTCGTTTTCGTCGTACGTGATGAACAGCGCGGTCTTGCTCCACACGTCGGGATTCGACACGAGCGCCTTCAGCACCTGCTCGATGTACCACGCGCCATAGTTCGCCGGCCAGTTCGGGTGCTCGGAATACGCTTCGGGCGCGCAGATCCACGACACCTGCGGCAGCGTGCCGTTCTTCACGTCCTGCTGCAGCACGTCGAACAGCGTGCCGCCGGCGCTGATGTTGGTGCCGGTGCGCGCCTTGTCGTACAGCGGCGTGCCGGGCAGCGCGGAGCGGTACTGGTTGAAGTAGAGCAGCGAGTTGTCGCCGTAGTTGCCGATGTACGGGTTTTGCGTCCAGCCCCACGAGCCGTTCGCGTCGAGCCCCGTGCCGACGTCCTGGTAGATCTTCCACGACACGCCGGCCTGTTCGAGCACTTCCGGATAGGTCGTCCAGCCGTAGCCCTTTTCCTCGTTGCCGAGCACCGGACCCCCGCCCGTGCCGTCGTTGCCGACGTAGCCCGTCCACATGTAGTAGCGGTTCGGGTCGGTCGAGCTCGGGATCGCGCAGTGGTATGCGTCGCAGATCGTGAACGCGTCGGCGAGCTGATAGTGGAACGGGATGTCGTCGCGCTTCAGGTACGCCATCGTCGTGGTGCCCTTGTTCGGCACCCACTGGTCGTAGCGGCCCTTGTTCCAGGCGGCGTGCATGTCCTGCCAGCCGTGCGGCAGGTCCTGCAGGAACTGCAGGCCGAGCTTGTCGACGCCCGGGTGGAACGGCAGCAGTTCGGCCGGGCCGACCGGCTGGTGAAACACCGACTTGCCGTTCGCGAGGCGCAACGGGCGCGGGTCACCGAAGCCGCGGACACCGCGCATCGTGCCGAAGTAGTGGTCGAACGAGCGGTTCTCCTGCATCAGGATCACGATGTGTTCGATGTCGCGGATCGTGCCGGTGCGGCGGTTCGCGGGAATCGCGAGCGCATCCCGGATCACGGGCGGAAACAGGTTCAGCGCGGCGGCGCCGGCAGTGCCGGCGGCGACGCGCAGGAAGTCACGACGGTTCGATCGGGTCATGGTCGTTATCGTGGGGTAAAGAGGGAGCCGATTGGCGGGACCTGCGGGAAGGGCGCGCACCGGGTCGCAGGATGCGGCTGCGCCGGTGCATGCCGCCGCGAGCATAGCGAGGAATCGGTGTCATTCATGTGAAGTCCGGAAACGTTTGCACGGGCAGCGGACCGGCATCGGGATGCGGCGTCAGCAGGTCGGCTGCAACGGGAAAGCGGGAAAGCGGGAAAGCGGGACAGCGGGACAGCGGGACAGCGGGACAGCGGCGCGCTGGAGCAGCGCAGGGCAGTGCCGACGCGTCAGGCGTCGGTCACCCACGCGCCGAACCATTCGCTCGGGCGGGCGATCTCGTCCTGCGCGGCGACGAGTTCGAGCTCGTAGCGGCGCGCGTCGTAGGTGGCCTTCACCACCGCGTGCACGGCCGCGAGCGTGTGCTCGAACGCGGCGCGCACCGAGTCGCCGCGCAGCCGGCACGCGACGAAGATCGCGCTGGTCAGGTCGCCGACGCCGACCGGGTGGCGCGGAAACGCATACAGCGGCCGCTGGCCGATCCACGCTTCGGTCTCGGTGACGGCGAGCATGTTGAAACGGTCGGCCGGACTGTTGCGGTCGTGCAGGTGCTTGACGAGGATGATCTGCGGGCCGCGGCGGATCAGCGCACGGCATGCGTCGACGGCTTCGGCGACGGTCTCGATGCGCCGCCCGGCGAGCTTCTGCAGTTCGGTGTGGTTCGGCGACATGCCGTCCGCGAGCGCGGGCACCTCCTCCACGATGAATTCCTCGACGCCGGGCTCGGGCCGGATGCCGCCCGTCTGGCCCATCGCCGGATCGCAGAAGTACCACGCGTTCGGATTCATCGCTTTCACCGTGCGCACGATCTCGACCGCCGCGCGTGCCTGCGGCGGCGAGCCGAGGAAGCCGGACAGCACCGCGTCGCACCGCTTGAGCACGCCGATGGCGGCGATGCCGTCGACGAGCTGTTCCATCTTCGCGGCGTCGATCGCGCTGCCGGCCCAGTGGCCGTACTGCATGTGATTCGACAACTGGACGGTGTTGAGCGGCCAGACGTTGATGCCGAGACGCTGCATCGGGAACACGGCCGCGCTGTTGCCGGCATGGCCGTAGATGACGTGCGACTGAATGCTGAGGACGTTTTTCATGGGAATTCGCCTGCACGCGTTTCAGGGTCACGTCACACGATACCCGAGTTCGTCAACCGCGCGGAAGTCGCGTGGCCCCGGAGTGTTGCGCGCCGTCGTCACGCGACCGCGTAGAATCGCGGGGCGCGAGACAGCCCCGCTGGGGCCCGGCTGCCCGCGCGCGTCCCCAATCACCGTGATCGCCATGCTTTCGATTTGCAAGATGTTGTCCGTCGCACGTGCCGCCGTGCTCGGCGCGAGTGCCGCCGCCGCGTGCGCGATGCCGGTTGCGGCCGTTGCGGCCACGCCCGCCGCCAACGACGGGCCCGCTTACGGCCCGCGCCTGGAAGGATTCGCGTATCCGGCGCCCGTGCATGAGTACGCGTTCGTGTCGCAACGCGAAACCCTCGAGATGGCGTACCTCGACGTGCAGCCCGCGCATCCGAACGGTCGCACCGTCGTGCTGCTGCACGGCAAGAACTTCTGCGCGGCGACCTGGGAGGACACGATCGGTGTGCTGAGCCGCGCCGGTTATCGCGTGATCGCGCCGGACCAGATCGGCTTCTGCAAGTCGTCGAAGCCCGAGCGCTACCAGTACAGCTTCCAGCAACTCGCGCGCAACACGCACGCGCTGCTCGAATCGGTCGGCGTGAAGTCGGCGACGATCATCGGCCACTCGACGGGCGGGATGCTCGCGATCCGCTATGCGCTGATGTATCCGAAGGCGACCGACCAGCTCGTGCTCGTGAACCCGATCGGCCTCGAGGACTGGAAGGCGCTCGGCGTGCCGCCGCTGTCGGTCGACTACTGGTATGCGCGCGAACTGAAGACCAACGCCGACGGCATCCGCCGCTACGAGCAGTCGACCTACTACGCGGGCAAGTGGGCGCCGTCGTACGAGCGCTGGGTGCAGATGCTCGCCGGGATGTATCGCGGCGCCGGCCGCGACGCGGTCGCGTGGAATTCCGCGCTGATCTACGACATGATCCTCACGCAGCCGGTGGTCTACGAACTCGGCGCGATTCGCGTGCCGACGCTGCTGATGATCGGCGACAAGGATACGACCGCGATCGGCAAGGATGTCGCCCCGCCCGACGTGCACGCGAAGCTCGGCCGCTATCCTGAGCTCGCGAAGCGCACGCAGGCCGCGATTCCCGGCGCGCAGCTCGTCGAATTTCCGGCGCTCGGACACGCGCCGCAGATCCAGGACCCGGACGCGTTCCACAAGGCGCTGCTCGACGGGCTGGAGGCCGTGCACCCGCAGTGACGCGGGGCAGGCGGCAGGCCGCGCGTAATCGTGCGGTCAGCGTGCCTCGCTCGCGAGCTC
>NZ_BCPP01000143.1:0-10068 GCF_016586125.1 Burkholderia sp. E168m23 | reverse complement strand
GCAGCCATCCGCGCACTGGCGCGCGCTGCTCGAAGGCACCGATGCGTGTTTCGCGCCGGTGCTGAGCGTGGTCGACGCGGCCGTGCACCCGCACAACGCGGCGCGCGGGATCTATCGGACCGATGAGCACGGGAACGTGCGGGCGCGGGTGGCGCCGCGGTTTTTGCCGTTGGCGGGGGATGAGACAGACTAGGGCTGTCTTTCAGGAGGTGGTTTCCGTTCGTCGACGGTCGAGTGTCGAGTGCATCAGAGTGTCAATTTTGGTGCTTAGTCTCGTATCAAATTAAGTACAATCGGCGCTCGATTGGAGAAAGAGCAGATATGCCTCATACCATTCTGGCTAGCGTCTCGGAGCTGAAGCGGAATCCGATGGGAACCGTTGCCGCGGGCGAGGGTTTTCCGGTCGCCTCCTGAATCACAACGAACCCGCGTTCTACTGCATTCCCGCGAAGACGTGGGAGGCGATGGTCGAACGCCTGGAAGACACCGACGACAATGCGTTGGCCGATTCGCGCGCCAGGGAGAAGATCGTCAAGGTCAATTTGAATGACCTTTGATCTCGCCTTTCTCGAGCCTGCATTGAAGGGGGAAGCTCGATCGCACCGTGCGCGATCAATTCAAGGCCAAGCTCGCCGAGCGGCTCGCGCATCCTCGTATCCCGTCAGCCAAATTGCATGGCCACCCGGATCGCTACAAGATCAAGCTGCGCGGTGTCGGTTATCGCCTCGTCTACGAAGTGCGCGACGCGGAAGTCATCGTGCTGGTGGTCGCGGTGGGCCGCCGCGAGCGTGATGCGGTCTATCTGGCTGCGATGAAACGCTAGCGCGACAGGCGTCGCGGCATCGATGCTTGCCGACGCAGCAATTCACGCCGTCTCCACCGGCGCATCCGGCATCTTGCCGTCGCCGACGCGGTTGATCGTGCCTTGCGCGATCGCGACGAGCCGCTCGTGATCGCCGTCGATGACGAACACGTGGCACTGGCAGGTCGCCTGGTGCCGGCCCGCGTAGACGAGCTTCGCGCGGGCGACGAGCGTGCCGTTCACGGCCGGCCGCAGATAGTTGATCTTGTATTCGGCGGTGATCACGCGCGGGCCGAGCACGAGCGCGCCGGCGAACGTCAGCGCGTTGTCCGCGAGATAGCTGATGACGCCGCCGTGCACGAAACCATGCTGCTGCCGTAGTTCCTCGCGCACGGGCAGACACAGCGACACTTCGTTGTCGCCGATATGCATCAGCTCCGTGCCCAGCAGCATGCTGAACGGCTGCGCGCGCAATGCGCCGCGCGCGTGGTCCGTGATGTCGGTCATCGAACTTCCTTGAAATGAGTGCCCGCTTGCGCTGAACTCTAGGAAGGGGGCTCCGGATAAGCAAGGAAATTCGTCCGCGTTTCGTGCAAATCCCGGCGCGATGCGACGCGATTATTGCGTCGAATACGCAAGATCTCCGCGTTTGCGGGCGATTCGACGCGAATGCGCGCGCGAAGCGCGCGATTGACCTGCGTGGTGGCCATTCCGCCTAAAGTCCGACGAAGAAATGCCGCTAATGCCGGGGCATTGCCTCATCGTCCGCTCTCCAGGAATCCCCATGTTCGGAAAAATCAAGCTCGCGTCGGGTCTGCTCGGCGTGTTGACCGTGTTCTGCCTCTTCCTGTTCGCGATCGAAGCGCTCGGCTTCTGGGCGCTCACGTCGACGCGCAGCGGCGTCGACGATCTGTCGAACGTCGCGATCGCGCAGGTCGACGCGGCCAGCCGGGCGACCGAGCAACTGCTCGACGCGCGCATCAACCTGTCGCGTGCCGGCACGCGGATGGTGCGCGGCGGGCCGAAGCCCGAGGACATCATCCGTCACGCGGGCACGTCGCTCGCGGAAGCGGACAAGGCGTTCGCGGTACTGACGGCCGCGCAGGCGGTCGACGACACCAACCGCGCGCGCGTCGCGGCGCTCACCGAGCGCTATCGCGCGCTGCGCGGCGCGCTGGGCGAGCTCGTGCAGTTCCTCGACGCCGACAACATCCAGGCGTTCCTCGACCAGCCGACCCAGGGCTTCCAGGACGCGTACATCGCCGAGCTGCATCGCTTCACCGACTATGGCGGCACGTCGAGCCGCGCGGCGCTCGACACGATCGACGGCGGCATGCTGTGGTTCAAGTCGGTCGGCATCGTGCTGCTGGTGGCGATGCTCGCGGCGAGCGCCGCGATCTACGCGGCCGCGCGGCGCGCGGTCGTCGCGCCGCTGGAGCAGGCCGGCCGCCATTTCGAGCGGATCGCGCAGGGCCGTCTCGACGAAGCCGTGCAGGCGGGCGGCGTGTTCGAGATCGACCGGATGCTGCGCGCCCTCGGCGCGATGCAGACGAGTATCGCGGGCACCGTGCGCACGGTGCGCCAGGCGTCCGATGCGATCCACCTCGGCGCGGGCGAGATCGCGGGCGGCAACGCCGACCTGTCGGCGCGCACGGGCACGCAGGCCGCGTCGCTTGAGGAAACCGCCGCGAGCATGGAGGAATTGACCGCGACCGTCCGGCAGAACACCGACAGCGCGCGCGCGGCGAGCGCGCTGGCCGACGCGGCGCTCGAAGCGACGAGCCACGGCGGCGGCGTGGTCGACAGCGTGATCGACCGGATGCGCGGCATCGCGCAGAGCTCGGGGCGCATCGCGGAGATCATCTCGGTGATCGACGGCATCGCATTCCAGACCAACATCCTCGCGCTGAACGCGGCGGTCGAGGCCGCGCGGGCCGGCGAACAGGGGCGCGGCTTCGCGGTGGTCGCGGGCGAAGTGCGCTCGCTCGCGCAGCGCAGCGCGCAATCGGCGAAGGAGATCAAGGCGCTGATCGAGGATTCGGTCGCGCAGATCAACGGCGGCGCGGAACTCGTCGAGCGCGCCGGCGACGCGATGCGCACGGTGTCGGCGTCGATCACGCGCGTCGTGCAGACGATGTCGGAGATCACGGCGGCGTCGGTCGAGCAGAGCGTCGGGATCGAGCAGGTGAACCAGGCCGTCACGCAGATGGATCAGCTCACGCAGCAGAATGCGGCGCTGGTCGAGGAAGTCGCGGCGGCGGCCGCATCGCTGAACGACCAGACCGCGCACCTGATGCAGGCGGTGTCGGTGTTCGAACTGGGCGACGGACGCGTCGCCCACGGCGGCCGCGCGGCGCCGTCGTTCGCCGCGACGGATTACGAACCGGTCGGCAGCGCCGCGTAGGCGGTCGCGAGGTGATAGGGCGTCGTCGACGGCATGTCGGCGCGCGATACCTGTCCGTCCGCCGTCTTGCATTCGAACCAGCCGCGCGGATGCAGGAAGCGCGTGGCGAACCGCTCGATCTGGCGCGCGAGCGGCGCGGAGGCCGGCGTGCCGCCGTGCGTTGCGAGCGCGCGCAGGTATTCGGTCTGCGCCCAGATCCGCTGCGTGCCGTCGATGCATGCGCCTTGCGCGTCGAGCGCCGCGCACACGCCGCCCGTCTGCGGATCGACGCCGTATTGCTCGGCGAACGCGAACGCGCGCGACAGCGCGGCGGGCAGCCCGGTCTGCGCGAGCCGCGCACCGGCCGCATCGACCAGATAGAACCACTCGAACTGATGGCCGGGCTCGAAACGGTTGTCGGCTGATCCGAGCGGCAGCTCGGCCACGCAGCCGGTCGCCGCATCGACGAACGTGCGCTCGACGGCCTGCGCGGTGCGTGCGAGCGCATCGTCGAATGCCGGGTCGCCGAACGCATCGGCGGCCGCGAGCCACGCTTCGGTCAGGTGCATCAGCGGATTCTGCAGCGCACCGCTGCCGGATGACGAGAAGTCGGCATGGCGCGCGGCATCGAGCAACGCGTCGCCGTGGCGCGGCGCGAAGCGGTCCTGGATCAGCGCGGCGGTTTCCTCGGCCACCGTGCGCGCGGCGGCGTCGCCCGACGCCGCATGCCACGCAGCGCACGCGAACACGATGAACGCGTGCGTATAGAGATCCTTGGTCGTATCGAGCGGTGCGCCCTGCGCATCGACGCTGTAGATCCAGCCGCCGTGGCGCGGGTCGCGAAAGTGCCGGCACAGCGCGTCGAACAGCGTGGCCGCGTGGGCGGTGTCGCCGGCCTGCGCGAACACGAAGAGTTGCCTTGCGCACGCCATTGCGCGATAACGGGTCACGGGCAGCGGCGCGTGGGTGGCCGGATCGACGGCCTCGAACGGCAATTGCAACGCCGAGTCGAACCCTGAACCCCGCCAGATCGGCAAGACGACGTGCGCGAAATGGTGGCGCAACTGGGCGGCCTGGGCGGAAGCGGAGTCGGAAACGGACATGGCGGGGTTGAGCGCTTGGATCGAAACGTGTCGGCGCGGCCCGGAGAATCGGCGCGGCCGGGGCCAAGGATAAAACATTCCGCGCGGCCGGCACCAAAAAAAGGAGAGAAATCGGATGCTCAGCAACCTGGAACTCGTGATGCGGCTCGTTCTCGCGGCGGCGCTCGGCAGCGTCATCGGCTTCGAGCGCGAGCGCCTGTCGTGGGCGGCCGGCCTGCGCACGCACATGCTGGTGTGCGTCGGCTCGACGCTGATCATGATCGTGTCGGCGTTCGGTTTTGCCGACGTGCTCGGCACCAGCGACCACGTCGTGCTCGATCCGTCGCGGATCGCCGCGCAGGTCGTATCGGGCATCGGCTTCCTCGGCGCGGGTTCGATCCTGCTGCGCGGCGAGATCGTGCGCGGGCTGACGACGGCCGCGAGCCTGTGGTCGGTCGCGGCGATCGGCCTGGCGGTGGGCGGCGGGCTCTATGTCGCGGCGATTTCCGCGACGATCATCATCCTGATCATCCTGGCCGGCATCAAGCCGCTGGAGCGGCGCTATTTCACGGTGCGCCAGCGGCGCCAGCTTGCGTTGACGGTCGCGAGCGGCACGCTGACGTTCGATTCGCTGCACGCGGCGCTCGGCCCGGACAGTGCGCGCGTGAAGCAGTTCATCGTGCAGCGTGCCGACGACGCGGGGGAGCAGGACGAGGTGCGCATCGCGCTGGCGCGCGTATCGGAACTCGAATACAAGGCCATCTGCGCCAAGCTGCGCGCGCTGCCCGGCGTCACGCGCTTCGACGGCGGGAACGGGCTGGCGGGCGACGAATAGCGTGACTCGATTGCGTGACTCGGTTGCGGGGCGTGCGACAATGGCCGGCCACCGATTCCGTTCGACATCCGGGTTCGCGTCTGCGGGCCCCGCTATCCGATTTCCATGACCGAATCCGTTTCCACGCCTCGCTCCCGCTCCCGTTCCACCCGTTCGTCGGCCCGTTCGCGCCCGCGCTCGGCCGCTGCCGCAGGCAGCACGTCCGCCAGGGCGACGGCGCGATCCGGCAGCGCACCGGCCGGCGACGCGCCGCGCGACGAACGGACGCTCGACCTGTTCGGCGATCCGGTGCTGGAGCCGGGCGAGCGCATGCCGGTGACGGCGCACGAGGAAGCGCTGGTGGAAGCCGATGCGGCGGCCGTTGCCGATGACGGGCGACAGGCTACGCTGGACGGGTTCGTCCCGCCGGCGGATGCGGCGGCAACGCATGCGGAAGCGGAAAGGACGGCGGCGCAGGATGGGGCGGTCGAGGCCGTTTCCGTTTCGACACCTGAAGGCGATGTGGCCGCGAACGTCGACGGCGCATCGGCAGAGGGGCTTGCAACGCAGGCCGCCGATTCGCCTGCGGTCGATGGCGGCGTAACGCAGATCGACGTGCCCGCGGTCGACCGCGCCGCGAACGCGGAGACGAAGCTGGAAGCCGAAGATGGCGCTGCGGCGCAGGCGGCGGAGTCGCCAGCGGCAAATGGCGAAGTCGCGAAGCCTGTCGTCGAGGCGGCGGTCGTCAAATCCCGCGAAGGGAAATCTTCGGGCGACGCCGTGAAGGAGCGCCGCGCGTCATCGGGCAGCAAACGCCGGGTCGCTGCCGGCGCCAATGAAGCGGCGGCGACGCCAGCCGCACCGGTTGCGACGAGCGTCGATTCGAAGCCGGAAGCGGTTGACTCGAACCTGCCGCTGGTCGTCGCCGCGCCGGTCGAGCCACAGACGCCGGCACAGCCGACCCAGCCGACCCAGTCGGCACAGTCGGCACAGTCGGTGCGGCCGCTCGAACCGGCAATCGCCACACCTTCCGCGAAGCCCCGCGACACGACCCCGCAGCCCGACGTTTCGCCGTCGCCGGTTGCGCAGCCGGCGGTATCCGCCGCCTCGTTCGTGACCAAGCCCTCGTCGGAGCGCCCGCAACCGCCCGCGCCGGCCTTCGATCCAGACACGCACCTGCGCCCGCTGACCGACCGGCTCGCCGCGCTGCAGTCCGACGTGGACGGACTGACGCGGTCGGCCGATCGCGAGATGCGCCGCGTCAACCGGCTGCTGCTGGCGCTGGCCGTCGTCGTGCTGGTAGGGCTCGTCGCGCTGGTGCTGCAAACGCGGCAGATCGCGCACCTGAAGCAGGACGTGGCCACCCAGCAGCAACGGATCGATCGCCTCGCGGCCGATCTGTCGACGCAGCAGGCCACGCTGATGACGCTCGAGGAGCACCACGAAGCGCTCCTGTCGCAAGTCGACCGGCTTCAGCGCAGCGCGAACCGCGAGGCGGCCGTCGCGAAGCGGGTTCGTCGCACCCGCTAACGTTTCGACCCTATCCTGACAGCCCGATGCAGCAAGGATCGCCGCTTCCCGCCGGCGATCGGCTGTCGCGCGGGTGCGGCAAACCGATGCAGTTCGCTGGCAGAGTTCAGGGAAAACCCTTAGAATGGAGGCGTTCTAAGGGAAAACCCTAGCCATATCTGTCAGGAGTCTCACATGAGCTTCATCTTCGCCCTGCTGCAAAAAATCGACGACCTGTTCGTGTCCCCGCACCTGCCGCTCGACGCCGAATACTCGTACGCCGCACGTCACGCCGAAGCCGAGCGCGTGCGCCGTGCAAACCTGGTGCCGATCGTCCTGTACCGTCGCTGATTCGCTGATTCGGCGCGGCGTCCGCCGTACCTGCTCGCCCGTTTTCCACCGCCGCCTCGCGCGCCGGTGCGACCGTCCCGTTACACTGGAAGTCCGATTCCGTTCACGGCGACCGGGCCATGCTGCAGATGCGGCCGATGACGGCCGGCGAATTCCACGCGTACCGCACGCGAGCCATCCACGGCTACGCGAGCGATCTCGTTTCCTCCGGGCAAAATGCTGTCGAAGACGCGGCCGATCGTGCGCGCGCCTGTTTCGACACGCTGCTGCCGGACGGCCTGCTGACCGCCGGCCAGACCCTCGTCACGCTCATCGACGGCGCCAGCGGCGACACGGTGGGCGACCTCTGGTACGCGATCGTCCCCGAAGGGCCGAACCGCACGCTGTTCATCTACGACCTCGACATCGTCCCGTCCCGGCGCCGCCAGGGCTGGGCCACGCGTGCGCTCGATGCGCTCGACGCCGAGGCGCGTCGCTACGGCGTCACCGAGATCGGGCTGTCGGTGTTCAATCACAACGCGGCGGCGCGTGCGCTGTATCGTTCATGCGGCTTCGTGCCGATCACCACGACGTTGATCAAACCGGTCGTGTCGGACTGAATCCGCGGGCTCGCGATGCATCGTCATGGGGTTGTGCGATTCGGCACACTGCGTAGCTGGCCAATGCCGGCACGCTCCGTGATCCTCTGACCGCCCACCGCCCACCGCCCACCGCCCACCGCCCACCGCCCACCGCCCACCGCCCACCGCCCACCGCCCACCGACCGCCGAACGGCCCATTCGGCTATCCCGCCTTCACGGCCCGCCGCATCAACGCGCGCGGCCTTTCCATCTCCGCAGCAGCAACGCGTTGGTCACGACGCTGACGCTGGAAAACGCCATCGCCGCGCCCGCGATCACCGGGTTCAGCAAGCCGAGCGCCGCGAGCGGCACGCCGACCAGGTTGTACACGAACGCCCAGAACAGGTTCTGCTGGATCTTGCGGTACGTGCGTTTGGAAATGTCGATCGCATCGGCGACGAGCGCCGGGTCGCCGCGCATCAGCGTGATGCCGGCCGTGTGCATCGCGACGTCGGTGCCGGTCGCCATCGCGATGCCGACGTCCGCCGCGGCGAGCGCGGGCGCATCGTTGATCCCGTCGCCGACCATCGCGACGACGCCCCCGTGCGTGCGCTTCAGCTCGGCGACGACCCGCGCCTTGTCGTCGGGCAGCACCTGCGCATGCACTTCGCCGATGCCGAGCGCCGCCGCGACGGCCGTCGCGCTGCCGCGGTTGTCGCCCGTCACGAGCGCACTCGCGACGCCGCGCGCCGACAGCGCCGCGATCGCGTCGCGGGCGCCCGGCTTCACGGTGTCGCCGAAGGCGATCAGCGCGAGCACCGCGCGCGGCGCATCGGCACGCATCAGCCACGAGATCGTGTTGCCCGCGCGTTCGAGTTCCGCCGCGCGCGCATCGAGCGCCGGCGGCACCGCGATGCCGAGTTCGTCGCGCCAGCGCGTGCTGCCGAGCGCAAGCTGTTGCCCGCCGACGTGCGCTTCCACGCCGCGCCCGGCCACCGCGCGCGCATCGGTCGCGACGACCGACGCGGCTGCGCCGCCCTGTGCGGCCACGTCCGCGTCGTGCGCGACGACCACCGCACGCGCGAGCGGATGGTCGCTCTGCCGCTGCACGGCCGCCGCGAGCGCGAGCGCTTCGGCGCGCGGTATGCCGACGGCGTCGAACGCCGTCACGGACGGTTTGCCTTCGGTCAGCGTGCCGGTCTTGTCGAACGCGATCACGGTCGTGCGTTGCGCAAGCTCGAGCGCTTGCGCGTCCTTGATCAGCACGCCGTGCCGGGCCGCGACGCCTGTGCCGGCCATGATCGCGGCGGGCGTCGCGAGACCGAGCGCGCACGGGCACGCGATCACGAGCACCGCGACCGCGTTGAGGATCGCGGTTTCCGTCCCGGCGCCGGCGATCAGCCAGCCGACCAGCGTCAGCACGGCGATGCCGAGGATCGCCGGCACGAACACCTCGCTGACGCGATCGACGAGCCGCTGGATCGGCGCCTTCTCGGCCTGCGCGGATTCGACGAGGCGGATGATGCGCGCGAGCGTCGTCTCTGCGCCGATCGCGGTGGTTTCGACGACGAGCGCACCTTCGCCGTTGATCGAGCCGGCCGTGACGGCGTCGCCATCGTCCTTCGGCACGGGCAGGCTTTCACCGGTGATCAGCGATTCGTCGATGTGCGAGCGGCCCGACACGATCCGTCCGTCGACGGGCACGCGCTCGCCGGGCCGGATGCCGACGCGCGTGCCGACGCGCACCTGCGACAGCGGCACGTCGCGTTCGACGCCGTGCTCGACGACGCGCGCACGGTCGGGGCGCAGCGCGTTCAGCGCGCGGATCGCCTCGGTGGTCTGGCGCTTCGCGCGCGATTCGAGCCACTTGCCGAAGCGCACGAGCGTGACGATGACGGCCGACGCTTCGAAATACAGATGGCCGGGATGCGCGGGATCGCGCAGCAGCATCCACAGGCTCAGCCCGTATGCGGCCGACGTGCCGAGCGCGACGAGCAGGTCCATGTTGCCGGTGCGTGCCTTCACCGCATGCCAGGCCGCGCGGTAGAAGCGCGCGCCGAAGCCGAACTGCACGATCGACGCGAGCACGAGCTGAAGCCAGCCGGGCAGCATCAGGTCGATACCGAACGGTGCGGCGAGCATCGGCGCGACGAGCGGCGCGCTCAGCACGGCGGCGCCGATCACGAGGTTGCGTTCGCGAATCGCTTCGCGGCGCTTGCGTGCGTCGGGGTCCTGCGCGGGGCTGGCTGGCTGTAAGTCGGCGCCGGCCGGTGCGCTGGCGGGTGACGCGGCCGGAAGCGACGCACGGTAGCCGGCTGTGGTGACCGCCGCGATCAGCGTGGCGGCGTCGAGTGCGCCGGCGCCGTGCACCGACGCGCGTTCGGTCGCGAGGTTGACCGTCGCGCGGGCGACGCCCGGCACGGCGGCCAGCGCCTTTTCGACGCGGCCGGCGCAGGACGCGCACGTCATGCCGCCGATGTCGAGTTCGACGTCGGCGGAAGCGGGCGTGGCAGCGGAAGTTGCGGGCCGAGCCGAGACGGCGATCGGTGTTGCGCCGTAGCCTGCCT